>CAZJCH010000429.1:0-2546 GCA_964544005.1 uncultured Papillibacter sp. | reverse complement strand
TTTTTAAGTTTTCGGTTAAGAAAATTGGCATTAAACTCGGGGTTCTGGAGCGGCATCGTCGATACGTTGACAGCTACATAAATATCCTGGCAAGCCCTTCAGGTGATATGTCCGGCACTGCCATAGCGATAAAGCCCAAGACATTTCATTGTAAGCGCAAGAATTTTAGTAGACTCCGTTTGATGACTATGTTGTTGATTTTGCATGTTGCTTCCGACTCTGTATTTCCGACAACGACGCTGGGAATGTATTCTCCATTAGGCAGCTCCCGGTTCATGTCAAAGCAAACGCGGGTTATGTAATACGTCCCAGCTTTGCCTTCAGAGGGTTGAAATTCAAGCTTCCCTTTCCACTCTCTTTTGAATTCCTTGTTTTTTGTTTTCGGATTCAGCAACGTTAAAACAACCGGAAGCTCGGGTAAGTCCGTGGGCTTATTTTCAAAAGTCATCCCTATGGTGATCTTTAGCCGCGTCCCCTTTCCTTTTTCACCGCTGGTTTCATAACCGTCAACATATTTTATTCGCATCCCGCCATACTCCCTATGCTCGTTGACGGCAACGGGCTTGGACGGTTCGGCAGGTTTCCCGGGAGGAGCTGCCGTGTTTAAGGGTACTGAATCCTTAAACCTATCCAAAGCCTCCCGAATCAGGCCGTGAAGCGCTTTGAAATCCATGCGCTGTGTATACGCGGTTTCTGCATAGCAGTAAGGGCAGGGCATCTCCTGAATCGCCCTCTTGCCAATCCGTGCGTCGAGGCTGTCAAAAGCATCTTCTATGTCCGTATAAGGGCCGAGCAGCTTTCTTTCGGTGTGCATTCGGCACTGGCACCCTGCAGGGTGGAAAAAACGGAAGTCCAGCGTAACGCCGGTACGTAGCAGCAGTTTAGAAATCTTTTTATCCTGAAAAACATAATAACCGGGAACCGGAGGCACCTGTCCGGCGGCTCGCACCCCCTTCATTATGCATGTCAGAATCTGTTTATACATCCCATTCTTATAGAACTCGGGATAGCATTCCGGGCAAGGCGTAACAAATAAATCCTTATTCCTTTGCTCCCGTGCTTCAATAAACGCCACGCTGTCTTCGCTGCTATCAAACTTAAACGTTTCCGTGTCTCTTCGCAGCGAACAAGCCGACTCGCCGTATCTATGTTTAAAATACACGCCGCCTGTTACATAGCCAAGCCTAATAAGAGGCGTCGCCTCTTTTTCGAGCACCAAGCAATATACGGTGCGCGGCGCTTGCTGCGAACGCTGCCGTTCCGCCTGCGTTACCCTGCCCAAGTGACTCTGCATGGTTATTTTGCGCATGTTATCATCAATAATTGCATTTTGCAACACCATGATATCATTTGTGGAAAGATCATCGCTCATATTTTGCTCAACCTCTGTTTCCGCCATTCAGCACGTTATTTATGGTTTCCATTCCTGGCAAACGGGACCTCTTGATGGAACTCCGAAAGCCGTAGCGCCTCATGTTTTTCCCTGCTAAGAATTATTTTGTTCAATTGTATTATAGTTGGAATATTCGTTTATATCAACCGATTTGACAGAATTGTATTAGAACAACAATATAATGACGCCTGTACCTGCCAGAATGAATAGATTTCGCAACGCGTATCCCCGGCTGTCTGCCGTATACAATTCTATCGGGGTGGCGACAGAGATGGCGCAGTCAAAAACAAAAAAAAGAGTTGTAAAAAGAGGAATTTAAAACTCCGACTCTGAAGGCCGTAAGTTCGAATCTTGTCGGGCGTATAAAAAGTCACCACAGTCCTATAGTGATTGTGGTGGCTTTTTCATCTTATTAACTATGCCTGGATATTCCTTTTAGCGGCCCGTTGCCATTATCACGAAAAAGTAGTATCAGCAGCAGCAGGATCCCTCCCAGTACCAATTTCGACTCCTGGGTTTCGGGCCTCTCGCTGTTAAAGCGGGTTGAAGCAGCGGACAAAATGCCCCTCGCCCATCTCCGTCAGCGGCGGACATTTTTGACGGCATGCCTGGCACACGTAAGCGCATCTTTTAGCAAAACGGCACTCATCCTTAGGGTTAATCGGAGATGTAATCTCGCCTTTTAGGAGGACGCGCTCCCTTTTGCTGTCGATGTCCGGGAGGGGTATAGCAGAAAGCAGCGCCTGCGTATAGGGGTGCTTCGGGTTGGCGAAAAGCTCTTTTACAGGGGCCTTTTCCACCATTTGGCCCAGATACATAACGAGCACCTCCTGCGTGAAGTGCTTGACCACGCTGAGGTTGTGTGTGATAAAAATATAGGTGTAGCCGAATTCCTGCTGAAGGCGCTTGAGCAGATTCAGGATTTGAGCCTGTATACTGACGTCGAGGGCTGAGACCGGCTCGTCGCAAACAATGAGCTCCGGCTCAAGAGCAAGAGCCCGGGCAATGCCGATGCGCTGTCTCCTGCCGCCGTCCAACTCATGGGGATAGGTGTTGACATACCGCTCGGCAAGGCCGACAATCTCCATCTTCTCAAGAACCCTGCGCTCGACCTCTGCTTTGCTTTTGAGCAAATGCTGGGTAATCATGGGCT
>CAZJCH010000428.1:0-2561 GCA_964544005.1 uncultured Papillibacter sp. | reverse complement strand
TGAAGCAGCTGGAGCAGCGCATTGAAAACGTGCGCCAGGAGAAGGAGGAAGCGGAAAGCGTTCTCGGCAATGCTTTCGTGATGCTGATGGTTGTCGGCTGCATCTTCATGATACTGGGGCAGATACTCCTGAAGCCGATCCTGATATCGTTCGGCGCCGGTGACGATATCCTGCCGTATGCAGTGGAATATGCCCGCGTCATATTTTTCGGCGCGGTGTTCCAGGTGGTTGGCATGGGCATGAACAATTTTGTCCGCGCGGACGGCAGTCCTACCATCGCCATGCTCTCAATGATCATAGGCGCCGGCACCAATATCATATTAGACCCTATTTTTATTTTTGTATTCAATATGGGAATGACCGGAGCGGCGCTGGCGACCATCCTGTCCCAAGCCTTCTCCTGTGTTTGGGTTGTCCTTTACTTTGTCGGCAAACGCAGCCGAAACAAGCTGAAGCTTGGCTATATGAAGCTGAAGCTTTCGATTGTCGGCAGGATCGCATCATATGGCCTCCCAGGCGCCTTGATGCAGCTGGCCAACAGCGTTTTGAACATGGTGCTTAACAGGAGTATGATCACATACGGCGGAGATGTCGCCATATCGGCAATGGGTATCATCAACAGCATTCAAATGCTTCTGGTCATGCCTGCCATCGGGATTAATCAGGGGTCGCAGCCCATCATCAGTTTTAATTTCGGTGCGAAAAAATACAGCCGGATAAAGGAAACAGTCAGGCTGTCAATCATTGCCGCTACTGTTATCGTTACACTCGGCTATATACTTGTAAGGATATTGCCGGTACAGATGGTTTCCTTGTTTAATCAGGAACCGGCGATTTTGGATTTCGGGAAAAATGCCATACTGACCTGGATGATGTTCCTGCCTGTCGTCGGATTTCAGGTGGTTGCCTCGAATTTCTTCCAGGCCATAGGCCGGTATAAGTCCGCCATGTTTCTGACACTGACGAGACAGATTATCTTTCTGATCCCCGCCGTACTTGTTTTCTCGAGACTCTGGGGCATTGACGGCCTCCTGCATGCCGCCCCCTTTGCCGATGCCCTCTCGTTCATTTTGACGGGCGTGTGGTTTTATTTCGGCATCAGAAAGCTGGGCAAGACATAGCAAGTGGCGGATGGGCAGCCAAGACGCCCGATATTTTTCTATTACTTGACGCGATGTTATGGTATAATAAACTGCTAACATATCGGGCATTCGTTGTGGATGCAAAAGGAGAAGACATTTAATATGGAGAGAATGACAGGCACTGTCTCAAGAGGTATTCGCGCGCCGATTATACGGCAGGGAGACGATATTGCGGAAATTGTCATTTCAAGCGTACTCGACGCCGCAAAATGCGAGGACTTTGAGCTGCGCGATCAGGATGTTATCGCAGTGACCGAAGCTGTTGTGGCCCGCGCTCAGGGCAATTACGCGTCAGTTGACCAGATCGCCGCTGATATCAGGAATAAATTCGGGGATAAAACCATCGGCGTTATATTTCCAATATTAAGCCGCAACCGTTTTGCCATATGTCTCAAGGGGATCGCCATGGGCGCCAGAAAAATCATCCTTATGCTGAGCTTCCCCGCGGATGAAGTGGGAAATCATCTGGTCGAGCTGGATGACCTGGATGATAAGGGTGTTAATCCCTGGACCGACATTTTAACAGAAGTGCGATATCGTGAGCTGTTCGGCTGCCGGAAGCACCCCTTTACCGGCGTCGATTATGTTGAATATTACAAAGAGCTGATCCAAAGCACGGGGTGCGAGGTTGAAATCATCCTGGCAAACGACTGCCGCGCCATTTTAAAGCATACCGAGTATGTACTTAACTGTGACATCCATACACGCGACAGAACAAAACGCTTGTTAAAAGCTGCGGGTGCAAAGCTTGTATTTGGCCTTGATGATATTCTGACGGCTCCGGTTGACGGCAGCGGCTATAACGAAAATTACGGCTTGCTCGGCAGCAATAAATCCTCGGAGAACAAAATTAAGCTCTTTCCCCGTAACTGTATGCCCGTTGTTGAAAAGATTCAGAAAGGCATCTTTGAAAAAACCGGTAAGCATGTCGAAGTGATGGTCTACGGCGACGGCGCTTTCAAAGACCCGGTAGGGAAGATATGGGAGCTGGCCGATCCTGTCGTATCCCCGGGCTATACCGCGGGTCTTGAGGGCCAGCCCAACGAGGTTAAACTCAAGTACCTTGCCGATAATGAGTTCGCTAATTTGTGCGGCGAGGAATTAAAGGCCGCAATATGCGACTATATCACCAATAAAAATGACGATTTGGTCGGCTGCATGGTATCCCAGGGCACAACACCCCGCCGCTTAACCGACCTCATCGGCTCTTTGTGTGACCTGACCTCAGGCAGCGGCGACAAAGGCACCCCGATCATACTGGTACAGGGTTACTTTGATAATTACACAAAATAGAACGTTTTTCACAAACTAAAGTTAATCATGTCATAGCCGTTTGAGGATGTTTGCCGCAAACGGCTTTTGTTTTGCGCGAAGCAACCACCGGCTATGCCGGTGAGAGGGGAAGAGCTTTAGCGATGA
>CAZJCH010000427.1:0-2565 GCA_964544005.1 uncultured Papillibacter sp. | reverse complement strand
TTTGATTGTACTCTCGCTTCTGCTGGCAGCGCTGCCGCTGACAGCACTTGCGAAGACGGATGCCGAGGGCGCATACAGCGATATCTCCGGGTCATGGTTTACGGAGGCCGCGACGCAATACGGATATCCCGAAATTTTCAAGGACGGCAGCGGAATGTTTAGTCCCGACAAGGAAATCACCCGCATCGAGTTTGTCCGGCTGCTTCACAAGGCGCTCGGCATCACCATCAATTACCTTGTCGCGCCCGATATCACGGATGATTTTGACGACATGCAAAATACCGATACCGGCGCAAACGCGCTCATTGACCTGGTGACGGCTGGGATCGTTGAAAAGGGCGGCAGCTTCAGGCCCGACGCGCAGCTCGACCGGGAGGTCATGATCTCCTGGGCCATCAAAGCCCTGGACTATATTACGGGCGGCGAGTATGCCATGATCATGATCATGCCCGCGCCGTTTGACGACGACGCGGATATATCGGAGGCCTACAAAAATGACATCGTCAAATCCGTCATATTGAAGCTCGTTTACGGCCGGGGCAACAACATGCTCTTCCCGAAGGACGGTGCGGCACGCGCCGAGGCCGTGACGATCGTCTCGCGCCTTGTTTCCCTGCTCAGCAGCCTTCAGCCCGAGGTTAGCGTGACAGCTTCGGCGTGGCTTGTTAAGGGCGGCGATCTGACCATGTCGCTAATGATTCAGAACAACGCAGAGGAGGCGGTAACAATCAATCATACGAGCGGACAGAAATACGATTTCAAGCTTTTTGACGATAAGGGCGGGAATGTGTACACCTGGTCGGCAGACAAGATGTTTATCGCCCTCATGAATTCAACAGAGCTGCAGCCCGGCGAAAAAATCGAGTTTTCCGATACGCTCGACAGCGAAGCTTATCCCGCAATCAGCACGGCTGAGACGATGACGGCGTTCATCGTCGGCACATCGGAGGATTTCGACATCGACGAGAACGGGTATACGGCAACGATCGTGAAGTAAAACAATAAATGTCATTCTGAACGAAGTGAAGAATCTCCAGGTAATCTGACGGTGTTGCACCGGTTCAAGATTACCTGGAGATTTTTTGTCGTTTAACGAAAGCCGTAGTTGTAGAGGATCTGCGGGACGAGGTCGACGAAGCTTGCTTCGGCGCCCCATGAGAAATTGAAAAAGGCCCCTTGGCCGCCGCCGGCGCCGATGGCGTCGACACAGACCGTGTCACCGTAGCCGAGGACGGTGACGGTGAGGCTGGCGCGGCTAGAGTTGCGCATGTAATATTTGTCGAAGACCATCAGGTAGAAGGCGGTGTCTCCTAATAGGCGGCTGGTGCTGTCCACGAGCTGGCAGCTCATGGCGCTGCTTTGTATCCCGTTCATCAGAATATCGGCGATTTCACCGGCGTTGCCCTTCCCTGTCATTGATACGGCTGCCATAATGCATTTCACTCCTAAAGTTCAATATCTACGGGTCTCATTTTACTTAAAACCCCGGAGCGAACTGCTTTTAATATTCACTGGCGCACAAACCTCTCACGGATGGCGGTATTTCCACTCTCGGGATCGATGCCCATAGCGGCGAGGACGGCGCGCTCGTCGTCGGTGCCTTTGCCCTGGGGCACCATCCAGGCGCCGCAGTCGCTGCCGGAGGCAATGAGAACGCCGCGGGCGTACGCTTCCGTTAAGACAGCTTTCTGGACATCATGGATTCCTTGCAGGACAGACGCGTCATACCGCCCGGCGTTTATGATGTTTTTTACCGTCACGCAGGTCGGCACCCAGACGGCTCCGGTCTGGAGAAAGTAATCGATGACGCTCTCATCCGGCCAGAAGCCGTGTTCGATGCTGTCGACGCCGGCCTCCAGCGCAGCTTTTATATTGTCCGCGCCGTTACAGTGCGCCATGACCCGAAAGCCCTCGCCGTTTGAGATATGGACGGCTTCCTTCAGCTCTTCCCCGGAGAAAACAGGTTCCATGATCCTGCCGCCGTCAGAAAAATCAAGCATGCCGGAAACGGTGAGCTTTACGAAATCGGCGCCCATGGCTTTCGCGTCCAGGATGAGGGCGGGAAACTGCTTCATCGTCTCGAAGCTTCTGCCGTACATCGCGCCGTAATAGCCGTTTTTATGGGCGATAAAGACAGGCGTACGGTAGTCGACGCCGTAATCGACCGCTATTTTTTTTGCGTAGGCGGACACCATATATTTATCGCCGCCGTCCCTGTAATAGCCGATGCCGCAGTCGGCGATCGTCTTCAAAGCGTTCCGGACATACAGGACGTCGACGCCCTTTTGATGGCGCTCCATCGCTTCGTTATAGCTCTCCCCGTCGGCGATGATGTGACCGTGACATTCGTATTTCATGATAAAAACCCTTTATTGTATAGCCATTCGACCGATGCGCGGCAGGTGTCCCGAATTTCCAGGGTCAGCGTCGCTTCGGGCGCGCCTTCAGTTATTATTCGCAGGAGGGCTTCGATATCCATCCCGCCGTCGTCGGGAGCACCGTGGGAATCGGGCCAGCCGAAGTTGTTGTGCAGGTGGACATGGCCGAGATGCGGGAGTACCTTCT
>CAZJCH010000426.1:2311-2568 GCA_964544005.1 uncultured Papillibacter sp. | reverse complement strand
AGGAATGCGCCAATATCCTGAAAAAGCAGATACTTGAGGCCTCCGTTGAGTACGCCGACAGCTGGCCGCAATTTATGGTGGCGCCGCTGAATGATCCGCCCATTCCCGAACCCGGCCCCTTCAAGGGTTTAAGGCCGGAGGACCTGGATATCATGGACGGCAAGGTCTTTGTCAAGGCAGACCCAGAGAAATCGGTGCCTCTCAGCCGGGCGACAAACAGAGACCTCGTCGCGACATATTCGGGCAGACCGCCCCTC
>CAZJCH010000426.1:0-2301 GCA_964544005.1 uncultured Papillibacter sp. | reverse complement strand
AATGAACAGTGTCTTCTGTGAGGTAGCGGTGGATGAGGAGACGGGCGAGGTGGAGATTCTCCGTTTCGGCACAGTCGTTGATCCCGGCAAGGCTTTAAGGCCGACATCTCTTGAGAGCCAGCTCGACCAGGTCATGTTCTTCAGCCAGGGCTGCCAGCTCCTGGAGGATATGGTATATGACGAGAGAACCGGCGTCAAGCTCAACAGCAACATGATTGACTACAAGAAGCCGACGATGATGGACGTGCCGATAGTGGAACATGAACTGCTCGAAACACGCTCCGGCAACGGCGCCTACGGTGCCGCCGGTATCAGTCACTCAATGGCCAATACGCATCTTGTCATTACGGCCATCCACAACGCCACCGGCGTCTGGGTCGACCCGCCTGCAACACCCGACAAAATCCTGAAAGCGTTGGGAAAAGCTTAAGTCACTGCAGAACCCGGCTGCAGCTTAAATAATTAATGAAAATGGAATACCGGCAGATAAAAAGGCATAATACTGCTGCCGGCTTAGAGCTTCTTCTTGTTGATCTATCACTATTATTGGGTTATTCTTAAAGCAATTAATCTGTAGAATGTTCAGGAGGTTTTCTCAATATGAACGATGTAAAAGGCGTAGCGTTCACGCAGGAAGCCGCTCAGGCGCAGGCGCAGGCGGCCATCAAGTCCATTCCTTCAGCACTCAAGGATTTCCGCTGCCCGACCTGCGGCAAGGTCTGCGCGTCAATGGCGGATCTGAAGGTCCACTGCGCGGCCGAGCATCCGGACGCCGTTATTCCCCAAACCGTTGTACTCCACATCAATGATAAAGACTGTGAAGTCCTCATTGAGCCCCACTGGACGCTGCACCGCGCGCTCCAGTTCCGCCTTGGCCTGACCGGCGCCAAGCATATGTGCGACCGCGGGGCCTGCGGCTCCTGTACCGTCATCATGGACGGCAGGACTGCTCTCTCCTGCACAACGCTGGCTGCCGAATGCGAAGGCAAATCCATTATAACCATTGAGGGCATCGCGGCCGAAGCCAAATGGAAGCCACTCATCGACGCCTACTGCCGCTGGGACGCCATGCAATGCGGCTACTGCACGCCAGGTTTCCTTGTGACCGCCAAGGCGCTTCTCGACAGGAATCCGAATCCGACGGAAACGGAGATCAAAGAAGCGCTGGCCGGCAACATCTGCATCTGCGGAACATATCCGCGCCACTCCACCGCTATTCTTGAGGCGGCGACAAAGATGTCTAGGGGAGAATGGTAATATGGCCGATTTAGTTGGCGTCAACGGACAAAGAGAACAATTTAGAGTCGTCGGCAAGCCCAACCTCCCCGGTATATTGTCCTATTCCCTCGCAACCGGCATCGCGAAATTCGGTATTGACTACGTGGTCCCGGATATGCTCCACGCCAAATTCCTGAGAAGCCCTTACGCGAACGCGAAAGTCGTCCGCGTTGATACGACAAAAGCCCGCACCATTCCCGGCGTCGTCGACATCGTCACCTGGGAAGACGAGGACATGCAGAAGCTGGGCAGCACGCCCTTCGGCTTCGGACCGCGTCGGCCGTGGCTTGATAATATCGCCGATCAGGAAAACGCCGAGGTGGCCGTCATCGTCGTTGCGGAAAATGAGGACATCTGCGAGGAAGCCCTCCGGCAGCTGGACATCGAATGGGAGGTCTGGCCCCACGTCGTGAATATCATGGAGGGCAGAAAGCCGGGTGCGCCCGTCATCCGCCCACCGGAGTTCAACAGTTTAGCACCCGATTTGTTCGGGCCGCGCCCCGACCCCAATCACCCCAAGCAAGGAAATGTCTCCTATGCGCTAACGGTTCAGGGCGATATAGAGGCTGGTTTCAAAGAAGCCGATCAGATCATCGAATATGACCTGCACATCCCCACCTTTGCATCCCACATCCCGAACCCCCCCGGTTCCGTCGCCTGGTGGTTTGACGACCCCTACCACGGGGGCGGCAAGAGCCTGCACATCGAGGGCGCTGTCCAGAGGAAGGACGCTATCGGCGCCATGCACGGCTCGCCTCCCGAGAAGACTGTCCAGGAGGGGTTGTTCCAGGGCGGCAAGTACTGCGACTGCGTCAATACCCGCGAAGAAACGTTTGACTTTTTGATGAACGAACGAATCATGCACCTGAAGATCGGCATCAAAAATAATGGCCTTATCACCGCCATCGACGACTATTCCATATCGGACGGCGGTGTTCAGGGGAGCTCATCCTTCGGTACGTCGGGCGATCAGGGCTATGGCCCGTATTACACCATGCGGTGCCAGAATATCCGCCAGTTCAT
>CAZJCH010000425.1:0-2575 GCA_964544005.1 uncultured Papillibacter sp. | reverse complement strand
ATTGTCAGTATCTCGCGGCGGTAATAATGGTTCTCTTCGTCTTCTTCAACATGCGGCGCGATTTCCTTCAGCGCGAAATCTTTTGCCAGCTCCGCTATCATTTTTTGCTCTTCTGAAAATCCGAAATCCATGGATTATTTCCTCCTTATTAATTAGATGATCTGCCGGAGTGCTTACGCAATGGAAACGACTGCCATGCCCGTTTCGAGCGCGGCGCCCTTGGCAACATGGATTTTTTTCACAGTGCCGGCGATGGGGGAAACGATTTCGTTCTCCATTTTCATGGCCTCGAAGATCAGAAGGACCTGACCCGCCTTGACCTGCTGTCCTTCGGACACGGAGACGGAGAGAACCGTCCCCGGCAGGGGGGCCGTCACTTCGCCGGAACCGGCGGCGGCTTTGGGCGCGGCTGCCGGTGCAGGGGCGGCGGCCTTCGGCGCGGGAGCCGGGACAGGAGCGGGAGCTGCCTTGGGCGCGGGAACGGCTGCGGGAGCCTGAACGGATTTTACCTCGACCCCGCCGCCGGCCTCTTCAACACCGACGTCATACGTCTTGCCATTGATCGTAATCTTATAGTTTTTCATTATTATGTCTGTCTCCGTTTCTTTGATTTTTAATCAGCGGTTGCGTATCAGGGGATTGATAGCCGGGATTCCGGCGGAAACGTTGAATGAGCCTCCGGTATTGCGGATCAGGGGATGAACCGTTTTCCCGCCGTGGGCCCGGACGGCCGCTGTGATGACGGCGAGGAGCTCGTCGCTGATGCCGGTCTCCTTCTCAAGGCGTTTTTCAAAGAAGGACCGCGCGACCTGCGGGAAGAGCGCATAGCTCAATATGTCCTCCTCGGAACGGGCAAGGTCGCCGATTTCTTCCTTCATTTTCTCAAACTCCGGTTTGAGCAGATCGGCTGGCCGGACGGTAATGACAGTGTCGCCGCCGATGACCTTCTTTTGCACCTCGGGGTCCACGGGGCCGGGCAGTTGCCCGTATTCGCCGCGCAGGAGGGCCTTGGATTCCTTTGTTACCATTTTGTAGCGCTCGCCGGCGATGACGTTCATAACGGCCTGCGTGCCGACGATCTGGCTTGTGGGCGTCACGAGCGGCGGGTAGCCGAATTCCGCTCGGACCTTGGCTGTCTCATTGAGCACGTCGTAATACTTGTCTTCCTTTTTTGCTTCCTTCAGCTGGGAGATCAGGTTACTGAGCATGCCGCCCGGGACCTGATAGGTCAGCGTGTTCGTGTCGACCTTCAGCACCTTCGGGTCTAAAAAGCCCTGGGCTGTGAGCTTTTCGGCGACGCCCCTGAAATGGGACGCGGCTTCGCTGAGCTTCTCGAGCTCGAGGCCCGTGTCGCGCTCATGCCCCTTGAGGGTGGCGACGAGGGGCTCGGTAGCCGGCTGGGCCGTGCCGTTGCCGAGAGGCGATAAGGCGGTGTCCACGATGTCGACGCCAGCGAGCGCCGCCATGAGGTAGACCATGTCGCCTGTGCCGGTTGTATTGTGGGTATGGAGGTGGATCGGTACCTTCACGCGTTTTTTAAGCTTTTCAACAAGGCTGTAAGCGGCCATCGGCAGGAGGAGGTTGGCCATGTCCTTGATGCAGATGACGTCCGCGCCCATGTCCTCCAGCTTGAGGGCAAGGTCGACGAAATACTGCTCGCTGTGGACGGGGCTGATGGTGTAGGACATGGCGGGCTCGCACAGTCCGCCGTATTCCTTGACCATTTTCATAGCGCGGGCGACATTCCGCGTGTCGTTCAGTGCATCAAATATACGGACGACGTCGATGCCGTTCTCGATAGATTTTTTGACAAAGCGGTCCAGAATGTCGTCCGGGTAGTTCCGGTAGCCCAGGATGTTCTGGCCGCGCAGGAGCATCTGCAGCTTTGTGTGCGGCAGAGCTTTTTTCAGTGTCCGCAGGCGTTCCCACGGATCCTCGTCCAGAAACCGCATGCAGGAGTCAAAGGTCGCGCCGCCCCAGCATTCGAGCGACCAATAGCCGATGCTGTCCAGGACGGGACACGCGGGGAGCATGTCTTCCGTTTTCATACGGGTGGCGGCCTGCGACTGGTGCGCGTCCCTCAATATTGTGTCGGTAATGAGGAGCCGTTTCTTTTGGAGCTTGGTGACGTTTATATCATGTGCCATTATTTCACCTCAAAAGTTAGTTCGTTACGCATTCCAGGTTTCCCAATCGCGGATGACGCGCGGCGTCAGCATCTGGTGGAACGCGCAGAGACCCTTCGGGTTCTGATAAGCGGCTCCGACAAAGGCGCAGATGTAATTGCGGAGCGCGTCGAGCCGTACGATTTCGTCTACAAAGCCGACCTTGGCGCAGTAGCCGGGGCGGGATTTGTCGTAATAGCTCTTGATGCAGTCGTTCATCTTCTCGATTGTGGGCTGGATATCCTTGCCGGCATCCTGGTCCTTCACGAGGCGGCGGGCACTCAGGGCCGCTGCGGCCGTCTCGCCGTGCATGACGTAAATCTCTGTCGCGGCTGTGCCGAGGCTGAAGACGTTGGTGTTGTTGCCCTGGGGTCCGCCGATGACGTAATGGGCGGCGGCGGTGCCCTTTC
>CAZJCH010000424.1:0-2576 GCA_964544005.1 uncultured Papillibacter sp. | reverse complement strand
CTTCCTACGGCGCCAATGTCCTCCCCATCGATTTTGACACGCTCATCGCGGAGGAAAATGACAAGCAGCTCCTGGCGATGCATCAGTATTTTTCATCCGCGGAACCCACGTTAAAAAACGAGTACACCGGCATGTTTGAAGGCTACAACCTCGTCTGGGTCGTCGCGGAGGGCTTTTCGAGCCTCGCTCTTGACGAAACCCACACGCCGACGCTCACAAAAATGGCCAATGCGGGCTTTGTTTTCGAAAATTTCTATAATCCCGTCTGGGGTGTGTCCACCAGCGACGGCGAATATGTGGCTTCAACAGGCTTGATTCCCAAATCCGGCGTCTGGAGCTACTACAGAAGTGCCGGCAATGACATGCCCTTCGGCTTTGGCAACATGTTCAATGCTCTCGGCTATGTATCAAGGGCTTACCACAACAACACCTACACCTATTACAAGAGAGATCAGTCGTATCCCAATATGGGATATATCTACAAGGCCGTTGGCAACGGCCTTGAAATCACAAAGCAGTGGCCCCAGTCCGACGTGGAAATGGTAGCGGCATCGTTACCGGACTTTATCGGTGCCGAACGATTTCTGACGTATTATATGACTGTCAGCGGCCATATGAATTATACGTTTATGGGCAACATGATGGCGTACAATCACAAAAGCGCCGTCGCGGACCTCCCCTACACCGAGCCCGCGCGGGCGTATATCGCCTGCCAGATGGAATTCGACGCGTCTGTGAAGCTTCTCATTGACGAGCTAAATAAAGCGGGCAAGCTCGAGCAGACGGTCATTGTTATTTCCGGTGATCATTACCCCTACGGATTGGAACAATCCCAGATGGAGGAAATAAGCGGTGGCCCCATCGAGAAAAATTTCGAACTCTACAGGAGCACCCTCATCATCTGGAACTCGGAAATGGAGACGGTGAAGGTCGACAAATACTGCGCCAGCCTCGACATCATGCCGACGCTATGCAATCTCTTCAATCTCCCTTACGATTCCCGCCTCGTCATGGGCCGCGACATCCTGTCGGAAGCGGAACCCCTCGTCATCTTCAGCAACAGGAGCTTCATCACGGATTTTGGCCGTTATAACGCCAAAACGGACACCTTCACGAAAAATGAAGGCGCCGCCGTTCCCGAGCACTACGCCCGGGACACACTCGGTATTGTCAGCGACAAATTCAAATACTCCGCTGCGATATTGGATTATGATTATTACGGCGTTGTATTGGGAACGAGCGATAACGACTGATCAAACGAAGTATGCCGCGCTTATTGACCGCAGGGCGACTTTCTTTTAAACAAATAGACTATGGCCATGATGACGGGTATAAACAGTCCCAGGGTTGTTACAAAAGGCGTATAACCAAAGTTGATCCAGTTGCCCTGATAGACCGGATTCGGCAGAACAACGCCGGACATGATAAACACAATCAGGCCAAAGGGCAGGATGATTCTTTTGTGATCCTGGAGTCCGATGAGCTCGGACAGGCCGGTGACGGCCGAGAAGAAAAACGCTACGCCAACCATAAATTGAGTCGCCAGCCATATGAGCGACAGGATGTATTCGAGCCTTGTCAGCACCTCGCCGATACTGATGTTCATGGCCAGATAAAACGCGGGTAAGGCCAGCCGTGCCGTCATAGAATAACTTAGAACAAGAATGAGCATCAATATCGTGACAAATGAAATCGCGCCGGACCATAAAAAACCTTTGACGATGGCTTTTTGCGCCTTCGGCATGTCGTCAATAAAGCGCGGGAATATCATCAGCACGTTGAGCATGGCATAGGTGATATACGTCGACAAAAACAACGAGCCCTTAAAGGGCGGAAGCAATCCCCTTTCCAATACCGGCGTGATATATTCGAGCTTTATGTCTTTCAAAGCCAAGACAATAAGCAGAATAAAGAATATGGTGACAAACAGGGTAAACACTTCGGAAGCGCGCGCGATGGCCTCTATGCCGTATGTCACTGCGATGACGGTAGCAGCGACACATAAGCCCGTAATAACATAAAAGGGCGTTTCAATCATAACCCGTCCGAAAAAATTGCCGACATACCAGGGAATATGCATGGAGATTGTCGCGAACAGCAGGATGTATAGCGCGGCGATGGCAAAGCCCAGCCATTTCCCGAAAATCTTATTCACAATCCCGATCAGCGTCATTCCCGGATGCCTGCTTCCAAGAAAGAAGTACAAAAGCGCCACAGGTATGCCGGTGGCGACGGCAATCAGCCCGGACAGCCAGGCGTCCTGCCTGGCGACCGCAGCGACGGTTGAAGCGCTGACAAGCAGAGATCCGCCCAGCGATATTGTCGCCGTGAGGGTAAACAGCTGGTGATCTGTTATTTTTGTTGTTGTCATATTCTTCAGTCAGCCTTTAACAATGATTTCATCAAATCCTCCGCAGGCGAGACGAGCCACGCCAGTAAATCGGTGGGATTCGGGAGCTTCATATCGAATATTTTCATGATGCCGGCTGTCGTCCCAAGCAGCAGCAGGATCGAAAAGACTGTCAGTTCCTTTATCTGCTTCTGCTTGAGCATCTTCGGGATTTCAACGGCACAGA
>CAZJCH010000423.1:0-2585 GCA_964544005.1 uncultured Papillibacter sp. | reverse complement strand
TCCGGGGGCAGCCTTCTGGGCGGAGTGCGCGGCTCTTGCTGCCGCCCTCATGGTCGGAAAAGCTTTCTGGGGCGGAACGGGGAAAAACCCGCTCAATCCCGCTATGCTCGGACTCGCGTTTTTGGCTATCCTCTCTCCCTTGACGCTCCCGGCCTTTGAGGCGTCCTGGTATCTGTTGCCGGCCATTTTACTGTCGCTGCCCTTTTTGCTTATCCGCCCTTATGCCGGTCTTGGCATGATCGTCGGTATGCTGGCATCGCTCCTGCTCCGGCAGAATCTGACGGTCGGAACCGTTTTAAGCACCGGTCTTTTCTTCTGGGGGAGCCTCGTCATCACCGATCCCGTCACGACGACGTCAAAACCGGCGGCTGGCTTTATCATCGGTCTGCTGGCGGGTTTTGTCCCCGGCTTGACTGGCAGCCCGGCTGCCGCTATGCCGGTCGCCATTCTTGTTTCTAACCTTCTATCGTACCTTGCAGACTGGCTGAACGCCGGACCGAACGAAAGGCTCAAGAAGAGATTCGGCAGAAACCAAAAAATAACGCTCCTCGATGGCACCCCCGCTCCGACAGACCTGACGGATGAAGCCGGCAACGATTGCGCTGATACCATCCCATCATGTGAAGAAATTCTTTGGCGCATCGAAAAGAACACCGTCTTCGGTATGGGCGGCGCTGCTTTCCCCACAGCGAAGAAAATCAGAACAGTCATGGAATCGGATGTGCGGGACAAGCATTTCATTATCAATGCCGCAGAATGCGATCCCGGACTTGTCCATGACAAATGGTTGCTTATGAACCGCGGTGAAGAAATCATAAGGGGCATTGAAATCCTGCGGGAATGCATTCCTTTCAAGTCTGTGACGGTTGCAGCCAAAAGTTTCGGCGGGACCAAATTCCCGAATCCCATCCGGCACCACAAGGTCTCCGATATCTATCCAGCCGGTGCGGAAAAACTCCTTATCTACGATGTTCTGAAAACAGACGTGCAGGATCGTATCCCGGCCGTCTGCGGCGTTCTGGTACTAAATATCCAAACGGTTTTTTCGATTTGTGAGGCTGTCATGTGCGCGCGCAAAGCCAACACGCGGTTTATAACGGTTGCCAATCTCGATCATCATACGGGTAAGGTCGTCCGTGTCAGGCTGGGCGACAGTGTGTATGACACGACTCGGAAAGTCCTGACACACGCCGTCAACGTCTATACCGGCGGCGGTATGATGAACGCGCGCCTGGCTGATGACAACGCTGTCATCGACGAGAAAACAAACTTCCTGGCAGCCGGTCAGGTCAAACCGTTCAGGGAAGCGCTTTGTTCCCAGTGCAATCTCTGCAGCGCGTATTGTCCCGCGTTACTTCATGTGCGCGAAATCGCTCACTATGCCGATGAAAACAAGCCGGATAAAGCAGCGCTGCTCCATCCCGAAAAATGTATGGAATGCGGACTGTGCAGCGCTGTCTGCCTTGCGGGCCGGGATCAAGCCAAAAGAGTCAAAAACGCGAAAAGCATTCTTACGAATAAGAACACACTGTGCTAAATGCGCGAGGATGCAAAGACAGTGGCAGAATCCTTGGAGCATGATTCTTCGAGGATTTTTTATTAATTCAAATTAGAATGATAACACTATTAAGAGCCAATCACACTTTGGGAGATACTTAATGAATAAAGTAATTTGTGTCTTCAGTTCCTCAAGCAATATGATCGATCAGGCTTATTTTGACGCGGCGTCCGAGCTGGGGCGGCAAATCGCTGTGCGCGGTGATCTGTTCCTCTTCGGCGGCGGGCTGACGGGCTTGATGGGCGCGTGCGCCCGCGCCGTTCACAGTCAAAACGGCCATGTCATCGGCGTCATCCCGGAAGCGCTCAACGAAAAGGGTATCGTCTATGAAAACTGTGACGAGCTCATCGTGACACCCGATATGCGCGAAAGGAAAGCGCAGATGGACGCCCGGTCAGACGCCTTTATCGCGCTGCCCGGCGGGTTCGGAACGATCGAGGAGATCATGGAGATCATCACACTCAAGCAGCTGCGGTATCACAACAAGCCGATTGTGCTTCTGAATATCTACGGCTATTATGATCCTCTGATCGAACAGCTCCAAAAAACAATCAGCCAGCAATTTGCCAGGTCCGGCTGCCTTGCGCTCTTTTTTGTGACGGATCAGGTGACGCTGGCGCTTGACTATATCAGAGACTACGTGCCGGAAGGATACGAGGAGCGCTGGCTGACCGACGTCGAACAGATCGATAACGCTGGTAACGCGCCACATCGCGTCATTGCAGATATCGAATACTGTAAAATTGAAGTATTTATACCAAAAACACACTTGGCGCTCATAAAGGACGCACTTCGGGGCGTCGACGCGGGGCATATCGGCCATTACGACAGCTGCCTGTCATACCATGACGCAACAGGCTGTTGGCGTGCGCTGCCGGGGAGCATTCCGTATAACGGAGAGTTTAACGTCGAGTGTTCTGCAGAGGAGTATAAGGTGGAAGCAATCTGCCTGACCGAAAACGTCGATAAAACCATCAGCGCTATTAAAGAGGTGCACCCTTATGAGATGCCGGTGATAAACGCTATC
>CAZJCH010000422.1:0-2587 GCA_964544005.1 uncultured Papillibacter sp. | reverse complement strand
CGAGCCGATGACTTCCCTGATCTTGTCGGGGTGGATCTTCATGGAGATCATCTTCGGTGCTGTGGGGGCGAGCTCCGGCCTCGGCGCGGCGATGCACGGGAGCATGACCTCGTCAAGGATCTGGATGCGCGCCTCGCGAGTGATTTCAAACGCGTTTTTAATGATATCATACGTCAAGCCGTCATTCTTAAGGTCCATCTGAATAGCGGTGATGCCCTTCTTTGTTCCGGCGACCTTAAAGTCCATTTCGCCGTGGAAATCCTCGACGCCCTGGATGTCAATAAACGTCGTCCATTTGTCACCGTCGGATATGAGGCCGCAGGAGATACCGGCAACGGGGGCTTTAATGGGGACGCCAGCGTCCATGAGTGACAGCGTCGAGCCGCAGATGGAGCCCTGGGACGTGGAGCCGTTGGAGGACAGGACCTCGCTGACGACGCGAATGGCGTAGGGGAATTCCTCCACTGACGGCAGCACGGGCTCCAGGGCCTTCTCGGCCAGTGCGCCGTGGCCGATCTCGCGGCGTGAGGCGGAGCGGTTGGGCCGGGCTTCGCCGACGGAGAAGGACGGGAAGTTGTAGTGGTGAATATAGCGCTTTGAGGTTTCCTCAAAGATCGTATCGAGTCTCTGCGCCGCGGATATTGTGTCAAGCGTCGCCACGCTGAGCACCTGCGTCTGGCCGCGGGTAAAGAGGCCGGAACCGTGCACCAGAGGAATGACGCCAACCTCGCTGGCCAGCGGACGGATCTCGCCCATCTCGCGCCCATCGACGCGCTTGCCCTGAAGCAGCCACGCTTTGACGACCTTCTTCTGAATCCTGTAAGTGATTTCCTCGAGCTGCGCGGTGATTTCCGGGTATTCCGTGCCGAACTCCTCGATCATCTTGCTCACGACAGCATTGTATCGCTCCTCGCGGACGTTCTTGTCGTTGGTGTCCATGCAGTGCTTGACATCCTCAAGATATTTGTCCAGAATCTTCTGGAACAGCACCTCATTAAAGGTCGCTTTGGCGTACTCGAACTTCGGCTTGCCGATTTCGGCGACCATCTGATTGATGAGCGCGATGACAGGCTTTATGGCGTCGTGCGCTGCGATGATGCCGCCCAGCATGATGTCTTCAGGAATCTCCTTGCCGCCGGCTTCGATCATGACAATCTTTTCCTCGGTGGCGGCGATGGTGCAGTACATCTCGCTGGTCGCGCGTTCGGCGCTCGTGGGGTTAATAAGGTACTTGCCGTCTTGATAGCCGAGGGCGACGCCGGCGATGGGGCCGCTTGCCGGGCTGAATGGAATATCTGAAATGGAGACGGCGGCGGAAGCGCCGATCATGGCGGCGATTTCAGGCGAATTGTCATAGTCGACAGCCAAAACCGTACAGGAGATAATCACATCGTTTCTGAGGTCTGAGGGGAACAGAGGGCGCATCGGCCGGTCGATCATGCGGCTGGCCAGGATGCCGCGCTCCGACGGACGGCCTTCGCGGCGCAGATAGCCGCCGGGAATCCTGCCGACGGAGTAGATTTTTTCTTCGAAGTCAACGGACATCGGGAAATAGTCAATATTATCCTTCGGGCGGGCGGAAGCCGTTGCGCAGACGAGGACGGTCGTTTCACCGTATTTGACGAGAACGGAGGCGTTGGCGAGCTCGGCAAGCTTGCCGACCTCAAGCGTGAGCGGCCTTCCGGCCAGAGTCGTGGAATACTGCTTGTAACCGGGGAATTCTCTGCGATGAATGATCATGAAATGCTCCTTTCAATTTCCAGAGCATCAATCTCCTAGCACTTGAAAACAAACCCGAGCGGCAAAAAGGGTTCTCGGGCGCATTTTCAACTGCTACGGGATTGCATGCCCCGCTTTTTCTTAGTATGTCATAACAGGGCTGATCTGATACGCTCAGACCAGCCCTGAAAAGACCTATTACTTTCTGATGCCAAGCTTTGCGATAAGAGTCCTATAGCGCTCGATGTCTTTTTTCGCGAGATAATCAAGCATGTTGCGACGCTTGCCGACCATCTTTAAAAGGCCGAGACGGCTGTGATTATCCTTGTGGTGAATCTTCAGATGCTCCGTCAGCTGTGCGATACGCTCCGTCAGAATGGCAATCTGCACCTCCGGCGATCCCGTATCTGTCTCATGGGTGCGGTTGGAGTCAATGACGGCTGTTTTCTGGTCTTTTGTGATCATTTAATCAATTCCTTTCTTTTATTTTCTCCTGAATCTGAGTATCGGGCGGAAAGGCACCGGAAACTGTCCGGCTATTATCCCGAAACTAAGAATCGGAGCAAAAAATGAGATATTTCTAGAGCTAAAGTATTGTAACACGGAAGTAAATTGTTGTCAAAGATTTTATTTCAGGTTCATGAAGTATATGTTCTATGAAATCTTTGTACAAAATAAGATATCAATCGAGAGTTTGCAGCATATCCTGACTATTCCTAATGCTTAAAAATGCTGAAAAGGTCGACGGGCCGATGTAGGCATCGGCCCCTACAAAAATCTCATTTGAATAAGTTTAGTTTTGATCCCGCTGAAAGATATTATTACCCTCTCCCGAGATGGATCATCAGCGCGGCGATATCGGCGGGGG
>CAZJCH010000421.1:0-2610 GCA_964544005.1 uncultured Papillibacter sp. | reverse complement strand
GTCGGACTGTCCGAATTGATACCCGGTGCACCGGTAATTCCGTCCACGTCTGCTATCTGCGTCGTATCGTCATCTGTACCCGTTTGGAACGCCGGGTCCGTCCCGGCCTGATTCTCCGGCTGCGGGAAGCGGCCGCCCGGATCGCCCTTGCCGAAACCGGTATCTGTGTTTATCGTTCCCGCATACCCGCCGCCGGTCGTCAGGTCAAAGGACCCGCCGTCGATCTGCAGCGTGCCATAGGCCTGGACCGCGTCATTGCCCGCCTGGATGTCAAAGACGCCGTCCTTGACCAGCACATTGCCCATACCCGCGTCCGTATCGTTTGTGGCGCGCATTCCGTCCTTGCCAGTGATGATGGTGATGTCGGCCTTTTCCACGGCCAGCAGGTCCTTGCCTGTGATGCCGTCGCTTACCGCCTCTACGTAAAGCATCCCGTCGGTTATTTTCAGAGAATCCTTGCTTGTGATACCGTCGTTATAAGCGGAGATGACATGCAGGGCGCCGCCCCCGGTGACGGTCAGGTCCGTCTTGGAGAAGACGGCGGCGCTTGGCTCGTCCTCGGCATCCGTGACAACGCCGCTGCCCTGCACGACGGTATTCACCGTGCCGTTCTCCAAAACCAGAACCACCTTTTCCGCGTTCTTTATATAAATCGGCGCGCTCGTTTGGCTTGTGATGCTGATGTTGTTCAGTATCACACAGACAATCCCTTCGTCGGCCTTGTCGACGTCCACGGACAAGCTGCCGTCAGGGAGCGTCCCCGTTATTTCATATACGCCGCTTTTGGTTATGGTCTGCGACCCACCGCTCATATCGAGTGTTGAAAAGCTCCCGCTCTGCCAGTTGAAATAATAATCGCTGCTGTCAAAGCGCACATCAACGCTGCCGGTGTAAGCTACGGCGACTGAGGCCGAGGTACCGCCTGCCGTTTGCGTACCTGCGCCTGTATCCGTCATATCACCGCTTTTATCTGATGAAGCGCAGCCTGCGAGCAAGGTCAAGCTCAACAAAGCCGCGAAGGCCGCTGTGATGAATTTCATCTTTTCCACTGCGGAGTCTCCTTTCATGTCCTGCATGACATGAATATAAGCCCCCATCGTGTTGCCTGCTTGTCGGCCATGTGAACTTTAACTGAACTTTACTTATACTTAACATGACTGAAAACCGCGGAGGACAATTCTCCTCCGCGGTTTAGATGTTTATTATACTTTTAATGTATTGCGGATTCGCGCGTGCCTCCGATCCCCGGTTTACGAGACGACGTCGTAGCCCTCGTGTTCGATTGTCTCCCTGATTTTTGTGTCCGCGATAAGTGACGGGTCGAAGTCAACCGCGACCTTCTTATCCCCCAGGCTGACAGCGACGCTGCCGACACCCGTCAGATTCCCGACCGCCTTCTTCACTCTGTTTTCACAGTGGACGCATGACATGCCCTCGACCTTGAATATGATGTTCTGCATAACTTCTGCTCCTTTTCATAAAAATACGGGAGGGTCTGACTGCCCGGCGGCTTAAGGCCCTCCCCGCCTTGCGGTTGTTTACATAATTCTGTAGCCCTTGTTCTGTATCACATTGACGATCTGATTCTCCGTGACGGCGGACGGATCCAGAGAAATCGCAACGGTTTTCCCCGGCACGTCGACCTCGACCTTTCGGATCCCCTCCAGTTCGCCCAGCGCTGACTTGACGTTGTGCTCGCATCTGGTGCTTTTCATTCCGTCAACACTCAGGACAAGATTTTTGATCATGGCGCATCACTCCTTCCTATGAATCCGGATTATTGCCTTCGGCAGCGCGTTACTCAGCGCCCGGAGGGCATTCCCCTCATAGTATTGACGTTTGCTCCCAAATATTTCATCGCCTGCGCTTTAATGACAAAACATTATGCTCTGACCTTGAATTTCCGCAGGCGCAGCGCGTTCGTGACGACCGAGACCGACGAAAACGCCATGGCCGCGCCGGCGAAGACCGGCGAGAGGAGCGGGCCGCCAAAGAGGTACACAACGCCCGCCGCAAACGGGATGCCGATCATATTGTAGATAAACGCCCAGAAGAGATTCTGCCGGATGTTCCGGATCGTCGCCCGGGACAGCGCGATGGCTGCGGGCACCTCGTTTAAATCACCGCGCATGAGGACAATATCGGCGGACTCCACCGCCACGTCCGTTCCCGTGCCAATGGCGAGGCCGATATCGGCCTGGACGAGCGCCGGCGCGTCGTTGATGCCGTCGCCGACCATGGCGACCTTCCGCCCGTCCTCCTGAAGCCGTTTGACTTCGCCCGCCTTGTCCTGGGGCAGCACGTCGGAGAGGATATTTTCTATCCGGACCTCTTTGGCAATGGCAAGCGCTGTGCTCTTGTTGTCGCCGGTGATCATCCAGACGTCGATGCCGAGCTTTTTCAGCCTGGCGATCGCCTCACGGCTGGACCTTTTGACGGTGTCGGCCGCCGCCATCAAGGCCGCGAGCTTCCCTTCAGTTCCGGGGCTGCCGAGGGCTACATACATCAGCGTCCGCCCTGTGCCGGCAAGCGCTTCCGCGTCCTTCTGCGAGACTGCCGTATCGATCCCGTTTTCATTCATGAGCTTCAGGTTCCCGGCGAGGACTCTGA
>CAZJCH010000420.1:0-2612 GCA_964544005.1 uncultured Papillibacter sp. | reverse complement strand
TGATTCCGGCTGCCTCAACGACAGCGCGGACAGCGCCGCCGGCAATAACGCCGGTACCGGCCGGTGCAGGTTTAAGAAGCACCCGTCCGGCGCCGAACGCCCCGATGACCTCATGCGGGATCGTCGTGCCGGTGAGCGTGATATTGACTATGTTTTTCTTTGCGTCTTCGATGCCCTTACGGATGGCTTCGGAAACCTCACCCGCCTTGCCAAGGCCGAAACCGACCCGGCCTTTTCCATCGCCGACGACACAAAGGGCCGCGAACTTGAAGATACGGCCGCCTTTGACTGTTTTTGAGACACGGTTCAAGGAAACGACCTTTTCCGTAAACTCAGACTGGACTTCATCTCTTCTGTTATCTCTTCTGTTACCGCTGTAGCTGTTACTACTGTAAGCCATGTTGTTTCCTCCCCCCGTTAAAAGTTTAAACCGCCCTCGCGGGCTCCGTCTGCCAGTTCCTTGACGCGGCCATGGTACAGATATCCGCCGCGGTCAAAAACGACCGCCTCAATACCCTTCGCCTTGGCGCGTTCGGCCACAAGCAAGCCGACCTTCTTCGCGCCTTCCTTATTGCCGCCGGGTGTTTCGAAACCCTTCTCAACAGAGGACGCGGCGCAAAGGGTAGTCATGCTGGCATCGTCTATAACCTGTGCGTATATATGTTTTCCGCTGCGGAAAACGTTGAGCCTCGGACAATCGGGCGTGCCGGAAACCTTGCTTCTGACTCTTTTGTGGCGCTTTAAGCGCTGCGCGTTTGTATCGGGTCTTTTAATCATTTAGGCACACCTCCTTCTATTTTTTAGCACCGGTCTTGCCTTCTTTGCGGCGAACGACCTCGGTTGAATATTTGATTCCTTTGCCCTTATACGGCTCAGGCGGCCTTCTCTTCCGGACGTCGGCAGCAAACTGGCCAACAATCTGTTTATTGATGCCGCTGATGATAATCTTGTTCGGCGCTGGAACGGCAATCTGAACATCACTTGTCTCCTCAATAATCACCTGGTGGGAATAACCGAGGTTCATGACGAGCTTATTGCCATCCTTCGTCGCTCTGTAACCGACACCGTTGACGTCCAGCTCCTTCTTGAAGCCCTCGGTCACGCCGGTTATCATGTTGGCAACAAGCGTCCGTGAAAGGCCATGGAGGGAACGATGGTTCGGCTCATCCGACGGGCGGGTCACATTGACGACGTTACCGTCGACACACACCTTGATCTCGGGCGTCAGGGCCGTCTCAAGTGTTCCCTTGGGGCCTTTGACGGTCACGACATTTGCATCCGATATCTTAATGTCGACGCCTGCAGGAATGGCAATGGGAGTTCTTCCGATTCTAGACATTAATTCTCTCCCCCTTACCAGACAAACGCAAGGACTTCGCCGCCGACGTGAGCCACTCTGGCTTTTTTGTCGGTCATGACGCCCTTGGAAGTTGAAATAATGGCAATGCCAAGCCCTCTAAGGACCCGGGGCAGCTCTTCGGCGCCCGCGTACATGCGGAGGCCCGGTTTTGACACGCGACGGAGGCCCGTGATGGCCTTCTCGTTACCGTTGTACTTTAAGGTTATTTTGATAATGCCCTGCACGCCGTCGTTTATAAGCTGATAGTTCTTGATATAACCTTCCTCCAGCAGAATCTCGGCAATAGCCTTTTTCATGTTGGAAGCCGGGACGTCAACTGTTGCGTGCTTGGCTGAACTTGCATTCCGAATGCGCGTCAGCATGTCGGCAATAGGATCTGTAATCTGCATAGGTTTTCCTCCTTAATAGAGTTACAGACAGAACTTTAGTTCCATGCGACTTTTAGTCGCTTTGTCTGTTTTCGTGACGAGGTTCCCGATGAGTCGCCGGGAATTCGTTACTTGTGTCCAGCAACTACTCTCCGTAACTATCAGGCCTTTCGCCATCGGGTTTACCAGGATGCCTTTCTGACACCTGGGATCTGGCCTTTGTAGGCGAGATTTCTGAAGCAGATACGGCAGATGCCGTAATCGCGCAGGTAGGCGTGCGGACGGCCGCAGATCTTGCAGCGGTTGTAGCCTCTGGTGGAGAACTTGGGCTCTTTCTGCTGTTTTAAAATCATCGATTTTTTAGCCATTTCTCTTCTCCTCCTTAAGCCTGAATAAACGGAGCGCCCAGTAGATTCAGGAGCTCTCTTGATTCTTCGTCGGTCTTGGCCGTTGTGCAGATGATGATATCCATTCCTCTGATCTTTTCGATCTTGTCATAATCGATCTCCGGAAAAATCAGCTGCTCCTTGACGCCCAGGGCATAATTACCCCTGCCGTCGAATGAGTTTGCGGATATGCCGCGGAAGTCGCGGACACGGGGGAGCGCGACATTAAAGAGTCTGTCAAGGAACTCCCACATTTTATTTTGGCGCAGCGTGACCTTGACGCCGACCGGCATACCTTCGCGGAGCTTGAAGTTGGCAACCGATTTCCTGGCCTTTGTGATGACTGCCTTCTGTCCTGTGATCGCGGTGATGTCCTTTACAACGGCGTCAAGCGCCTTCGTGTTGTCGCGGGCATCGCCGGCACCGACATTGATGACGACCTTCTCAAGCCTCGGAATCTGCATCACACTTTTGTAGCTGAATTTTTTCATCAGGGCC
>CAZJCH010000419.1:0-2621 GCA_964544005.1 uncultured Papillibacter sp. | reverse complement strand
CCGATGATGACATCGCCGACAGCGTCTATTCCAGTGAAAATGTCAGCAGGGCGATGGACGGCAACGATGTGTTTTATTCGCGTTTTTTGGGCAGCGCCTTCTCAAGCAGCGCCTACACCCCTGTTATCAAAAGCAGCGGCGCCGTTATGGGTGTCGTTTACGTGCATGAATACGACACCGAGCGGGGCGCGTTTCTTCTGGACCTTCAAAGCACGATTAAGAGCATATCCTTTGTTGTCGCGCTGCTCTGCCTCATCATGGTCGGCTTCTTTGTATGGACCATCACGCACCGGATCTCACTTATTTTAAACGCGATCAAGTCCGTGCGGGAGGGCGAGTACAACTACCGCATCCATATCCGCGGCAGTGACGAAATGGCGCTTTTGGGTGATGAGTTCAACAGCCTGACGGACAGGCTGCGCGATACGGAGGAGATTCGGCGCCGTTTTGTCGCAGATGCCTCTCATGAGCTTAAAACACCGCTCGCTTCCATCCGCCTCTTATCCGACAGTATTCTGCAGAATGAGGAAATGGATGTTGACACAGTCCATGAGTTTGTCAATGATATCGGCACTGAGGCTGAGCGGCTTTCAAGAACGACCGAAAAGCTCATGAACCTGACGCGTCTGGACAATAAGGTTATAATGAAACGGGAAACCGTGGATATACGCAGCGTGATCATCAGTACGCTGCGGATGCTCAACCCCCTGGCGGAGAGCAGGCAGCTCCAGATTACATCGAAGCTGGACGGCGGCTGCTTTGTCTATTCAACCGAGGACGATATATACCAAATCGTTTTCAACCTTGTGGAGAACGCCATCAAATACAACCGGCCCAATGGCTGTGTGACGATCGCTTTATATCATTCTGAGAAGGAAATTGTTCTCACTGTCGACGATACCGGTATCGGCGTGCCTGAGCCCGACCTTCCCTATATCTTCGACCGATTTTACCGGGTTGACAAGGCGCGTTCACGGGAAGCCGGCGGCAGCGGTTTGGGCCTATCAATCGTCCGGATGACTGTCCGGGAAAACAACGGGTCGATCATCGCCATCCGCCGCGACGGCGGCGGTATGCGCTTTCAGGTCACCTTCCCGCTGTATACACCGCCGCAGACCGACACGTAAACAGGCGCCATTGGGCGGGTATTGGATCAAATCACCGAAAGGGTTATGTGATATGGATTATAAACAGGACACCAACTGTGTGCAGGCCGGCTACACGCCGAAAAACGGCGAGCCGCGCATTTTGCCCATCGTGCAGAGCACAACATATAAGTATGACACCAGCGAGGATATGGCGAAGCTGTTCGACCTGACGGGCAACGGATATCTGTACACCCGGATATCGAACCCGACGAACGACGCCGTCGCCAGGAAAATCTGCGCCCTGGAGGGCGGTACGGCGGCGATGCTCCTCGCGTCCGGCCAGGCGGCTATCTTTTTCGCGATTTTCAATATTGCATCCTGCGGCGACCATATCGTCTGCTCCTCCACCCTTTACGGGGGCGCGTTCAACCTGTTTTCCGTCACAATGAAGCGGATGGGCATTGATTTTTCATTCGTGAGCCCCGATGCTTCTGAGGCAGAGATTGGTGCCGCCTTCAGGCCCAACACAAAAGCCGTCTACGGCGAAACGATCGCAAATCCTGCGCTGACTGTTCTGGACATTGAGCTCTGGGCCAGGGTGGCCCATGCTCACGGCGTGCCGCTTATCGTGGACAACACCTTCGCTACGCCCATCAACTGCCGTCCCTTCGAGTGGGGCGCCGATATCATCATCCACTCAACAAGCAAATACATGGACGGCCACGCCTCTGTTATCGGCGGTGCTATCGTCGACAGCGGCAAATTTGACTGGGATGCCCATGCCGACAAGTATCCCGGTCTGACGACGCCCGACGCCAGCTATCACGGCGTCGTATACACAAAACAGTTCGGCCTCGGCGGGGCTTATATCACAAAGGCGACAATGCAGCTCATGCGGGACTTCGGCGCCATTCCCTCCCCGCACAGCGCGTTCCTCCTGAATCTCGGCCTTGAGTCGCTGCATGTCCGCGTCCGTCAGCATTGCTCGAATGCCTTAAAGGTCGCCGAATATCTGAAGGCGCATGAAAAGGTCGCCTGGGTGCAGTACTGTTCCCTGCCCGGCGACAAATATTACGCGCTGTCGCAAAAGTACCTCCCCAAAGGCTCCTGCGGCGTCATCTCCTTCGGCCTCAAGGGCACGCAAGCCCCCGGTGGCGGCCGTGCCGCCGCCGAAGCCTTCATGAGGGAATTGAAGCTCGCCGCTATCGTCACCCATGTCGCTGACGCCCGGACCTGCATCCTCCACCCCGCCAGCGCAACCCACCGCCAGATGAATGACGAGCAGCTCAAAGCCGCCGGCGTCTCCCCCGATCTGATCCGCCTTTCCGTCGGCATTGAGGACGTCTCCGACATCCTCGCCGACCTTGAAAACGCACTCAAAACAGTCCGCTAAAAAGTCAAAAGGGTTTTATGTAAAACTCTTGACAACAAGGGCGAAAGACGCTATAATTCAAATCTGCTGAGTCTTTCGCCCTTGAAGACTGAATTTAAAATAGCGGGATTGTGTAATGGTAGCACGACAGACTCTGACTC
>CAZJCH010000418.1:1140-2631 GCA_964544005.1 uncultured Papillibacter sp. | reverse complement strand
GACGGACTGTTTTCAATCGAAACAGACGGCGGACAGATCCGGTACACAAAGAGCGGGAATTTTTCCGTCAACAGCGAGGGCTGGCTCGTGACGCAGGACGGCGGATATGTCTTGGGTCAAAACGGCAGAATTTATGTCGGTTCCGCTGAGTTCACCGTGTCGGCAACCGGCGAGGTGACGGGAGATATGGCGGCACCCGACCTGCTCAATATTGTGACCTTTGATGATCCCGGAGCCCTGCGCAAGGCGGGGAATAACCTGTATACCGTATACGGTGACGCGGCGCCTGTTCAATCGTTCAACACAACCGTCCGGCAGGGAATGCTCGAATCTTCAAACGTCAATATTTCGGATGAAATGGTCGACATGATTTCCGTTTACAGGAAATATGAGGCCAGTCAGAGAATCGTGAACATGACGGATAAGACGCTTGAGCTGGCGGTCAGCCTCGGAAGGATCGGAGGTTAAATAAGATGCAGTCACTTTTTTCGGCAGCCTCCGGCCTGAAGAGCCAGCAGACAAGACTGGACACGCTGTCTTCCAATATAGCCAACGCAAGCACGCCGGGCTATAAAGCTACCCGTGTCGATTTCAAGGACTCCCTTTACAGTACGATGGACAACCCGGTTCTCGACGATGACGCGGAGAACAACCTGCTGCGCGGCAGCGGCGTGACCCTTGACGCGACGAACATTGATTTGAAGAACGGCGCGATTGTTGAAACGAGTCTTCCGCTTGATTTTGCCATTGAAGGCGGCGGATTCTTTCAGGTCCAGAAGGAAAACGGCGAGGTCTTATATACGCGCAGCGGCAGCTTCAATACGGCTGTCATTGATGATGTCAATTATCTTGTGACATCCCAGGGCTTTTTTGTCCTTGACGGCGATGGCAACAGGATCATGCTGCCGGGAAACGGCACGGAATTCGGTGTAACGGATAAAGGTGTTATCAGCACGGCCGAAGGAGAATATGGGATGATCGGACTTTTCCGTTTTCAAAATCCCAGCGGCTTGGCGTCTGTTGGAGATACCTGTTATGCGGTAACGGAGGCTTCCGGTTTGCCGGAGAATGACGACGGATCGATCCTTCAGCAGGGGAAGCTGGAAAATTCCAATGTCGACCTTGCGCAGGAGCTCACCCTTCTGATCAGGTCTCAGAGAGCGTATTCACTGGCGAGCAGGGCACTGACGACAACGGATGATATGCTTGGCCTTGCCAATAATATGCATTAATTGACAACGCATCTGTTTTGGAGGTAGAATCATGGCTATCAGCGCATGTGAAATTTGCGGCAAACCCTTTAACAACGCACTTGGAAAAATATGTCCTTCATGCTCAAAGAGTGTTGACGAGACGTATTCAAAAGTTAGAAAATATATGTATCAGAACCCAAAAAGCTGTGATTTCATCAACATTATTGAAGATACGGGCGTCTCGGACAGGGAACTGAACTACCTCATAAAAAAAGGCAGGATCGAGATCGCAAACAGG
>CAZJCH010000418.1:0-1130 GCA_964544005.1 uncultured Papillibacter sp. | reverse complement strand
GGAAAATGCCGTGCCTGTGGCAAGGAGACCTCCAGCGGGTCCATCTGCGAGCAGTGCATGGCAAAGATCGTAGCGGAGAAGCTGGCGGCCAAGAAGGAAGCAAAGCCGGAAGTCAAACGAGAGTCCGACAAAAAAGGCGCCATACCGATATCATATCGTGATTGAACATATAAATACCCAGTGAAAGAGTGATGAAAAATGAAGATTAATGCTGTATCTCAGAGCGACGCGATTTCCAAGTATATCAATAACGTCAACAACAAGCCGGTCAGCCGTCCCGTCAAAACGGGCATTTCAGACAGCGTCGAGCTGTCGGAAGGCGCGCAAAAATTTGCCGCGCTCCTGAAGGCCGCTAAGGATTCCATGGAGAATACCGGCAAGACCGAAGAGGCCAAGGTTGCCGACATCATGGCGAAAATGAACGAGAATTCGTATAAGGTCCCGACGGGCGATGTTGTCAGCGGGATCATGAGCGGTATCCCGACCCATATATGAGACCAAGGGAGATAACCTGAATGGAAGCAGTTCAAGTTGCTTCGGAAGACCTATGCGCAAATATAGCGAAGGCCTTGGACTATATCGGTGAGCTCACGGAGATGTCCAAGGAAAAGGAAGCGTTTTTGACAGCCGGCGATATTGAAGGCCTGAAAAGCGCGACTGAAAAAGAAGAGGAGATCATTGCCGCTTTAAACCGGACAGAGAAAGATAGGAAGATTTGCGCCGATGCTCTGTCACAAGCCATCGGCCTTTTTAACAGCGATATCACCTTAAAGGATATCATTGAAAAGCTGGACGACGGCGCTGTAAAAGAGCGCCTCACCGATTTGAGAATCAGGCTCCTGGGTGCGGCGGACAATCTGTCCCGCTTAAACGATGGGCTGGGCCAGCTGCTTCAGCTGCAGATCGGTTTTACCGATTATATGATCAATCTGCTTTATATCCCCAAAAAGCGAAACCATTCCTATGACATCCAAGGGGTCAGGCAAGATGAGACGACCGATCTGAGCCTGCTTGACCTTCACATATAAAACTAAGAAATGGAACGATATTTATGGCTTCAACATTCGGCATTTTTGAGTCTGCGAAATCCGGGCTCTCCGTGGCGATGCAGCAGCTCAATGTCACGGAGC
>CAZJCH010000417.1:0-2647 GCA_964544005.1 uncultured Papillibacter sp. | reverse complement strand
TCATCGGTATCCTTGTATTTCCCGATACTCTCCATCATTTGATTGCAAATTGTGCTTAAGGATTTCTTCCGGCCTCTTGTGGAACCGAGGGCGACAAGCTGGCCTTCCTGGTTTATATGCAAAATTGGCTTGATGTTAATCATCGTGCCGAGTATGGCGGTGGTTTTGGAAATCCGGCCGCCGCGGTGGAGATGATTCAGATCATCTACCGTAAAGCGCAAGCAGAATTCCTGTTTATGCTCCTCCAGCCACTGTGCGATATCATCAATCGAGCTGCCTTGCTCCCGCATACGGACGGCTTTGATGATAAAAAGACCTTCACCCAGAGAGGCATTCAACGTATCAATGACGATTATTTTCGCACCCGGGTTCTCTTCACAGATTTCCGCCGCTCCTGTTACCACGTTGCCAAAGCCTCCGCTTAAGGCAGAAGAAAAACTGATATGTAGAATATCATACCCCTGATCCAAATACGTTTGAAACGTTGTCCGAATAACCACAGGATTGCTTGCCATAGTAATCGGCATTAATCCGGCTCTCATTTTGTCGTAAAACTCCTTGGGAGTCAGATTGATCTCATCACCATACACGATGTCTTCTAAAGAATAATAGTGTGGAATAATGCCAATATGGTGTTCATTGATGAAACTGTCAGGCAAATCGCAATTTGAATCTGCTGTGATTACGAAATCTTTCATCAGTCGATCCTCCCTAAAGCTTATGACATATTTTACTAAACATTTGTTCTATTAGCAATGGAGGAATGTAATTTTTGGCATAATTCACATATGCACTTGCATTATTCAGTGCGTCCAGGTCTCTCCGACATCGAGGCCCCACTTTTTGCTGAGCATATTGTAGAACTCGGCGCGGGGGTAATCAAGGTTCATATCGTATTTCAGATGGGGATACCCGAAGCGCATGGCGTCGAGTCCCTTAAGGCCTTCCATGAGGTCGCAGAGCGCGTCGGCACGGGAGGAGAAGATGAGCTCATCCTCGTCCACAAGGCTCCGCTCATACTCGCCGGGGTCGGGAACGGCAATATTATGTTTTTTTCCGTTCAGGAGGGGGATCGTTGCGTAGCAGCAGGAGACGATGGTATCGGGCATGACGTCGAACACGTCGCCGTCCTGCATTTTCGTTGCCATGATGAGCGTTCGCAGCTGGCTGACACGGCAGTAGATTACAACGACGTCCGGTATGAAATTGCAAGTGTCCAGCGGCGCAACAGTGTAGCCGATGGGCGGTTTGTCATATTTTTCGGTGTCGAGCCACGGGTACTTTTCCTTGAAGAACTTCAGACTTTTCTCCTGATCTTTCATGAAAAGCATCCTGCCGACATAGTTGACATCATCCTCATCCAGCGGGCAGAACTTGAAGCACGCGTTGGGCCAGACGCACCAGTTGTCCTCCTTGAACAGCGTCAACGCGCTGCGGTTCCGACGTGCCATGGCAAACGCCTGACACATGGCCACATGCTTGCCCGTATCCCTCAGGGGGACGGTGGAGCCTTCGGGGATTTCGTCCTCGCTGAAAATAAGCTTAAAAGCAATGGCAGGAAAGCGGAGAAGCAGCAGCTCTCTGAGGTCTTTTCCCGCCTGATTGAACGCATCAATGGTATACATACCGGTGCGCCTCCTTATGTATGATTTTATTCTATCATAACCCTATATGCTGCAGAGGTCAATAATAGCTCAGCAGTCTGTGAATATGAAGGCTTCCCCCAGGGGAAGACTTTAAGTGTGCCGCCCAGATTTAATAAACAAGGACCGATTCTCAATTGAAAACCGGTCCGTAATTACGTATTTTATGATTTCAGCTTGACCCAAAGCTCGTCGTATAGTTTGAGCGTATCCTGAGGGAGATTGATAAAAATCTGGCTCTTTGCGATAACTTCCTCGGAGGGGAACATGATGGCGGCCGTTTCCACGTCGAGGGTTTCCGCGTATTGCTGCGCGGCCTCCTTGTTGGCCGTCGTATACCAGATCATATCGGTGTTTTTGACCGCCACATCCGTCGAGCACATAAAATTGATGAAGAGCTCGGCGTTTTTCTTGTTTTCCGCATCCTTGGGAATGCACATGGCGTCGACGAAACGGTTTGTACCCTCCTCCGGAACAACGAACTGTAAGTCGGGGTTGTTTTCCCGCATGGTCAGATAATCCCCGGCATAATACGGCCCGATGGCCGCTTCGCCGCTTTCAAGCTTATCAAAAATCTGATCCATGACATAGGCCTGCTTGAGAGGTTTTTGCTGCAAAAGCAGATTATAGGCGGCGTTAAGCTCGTCCGCGTTTGTCGTGTTGACCGAATAACCTTGATATATAAGTGCGATGGCCAGCGCGTCACGCGGATTGTCAAACATCAGAATCTGACCGGCGTATTTTGAGTCGAACAGCGCACCCCAGCTTGTAATCGTTTCGCTGATCATGGACGCATTATATATGATGCCGACGACACCGCTCATATATGCCACGGAATATTCGCCCGTCGGGTCGTATTCGAGGTTCTTGTATTGGTCATCGATTAGACTGTAATTCGGAATGTTTGAAAAATCGAGCTTTTCCAGCATGCCTTCGCTGATAAGGCGGGAGATCATGTAATCCGAAGGAATAATAACATCATAATCAGAACCGCCTGTCTTAAG
>CAZJCH010000416.1:0-2650 GCA_964544005.1 uncultured Papillibacter sp. | reverse complement strand
GGGCGATCATGGCTTCCATCTCGCTGAGATTCACCTTGACCATGGAATCGTAATACGCCTCGTTGGCCGGAGCTAGCTTGGTGTAGGCTTCGGGTCGGCCGACGTTTTTATAGTAAGCCTGCACCTTTTCATCAGTCACCCAGATGGAGGACAGGCAGCTCGTCTCCGTCGTCATGACGTCGACGCCGATGCGGAAATCCATGGATAGCGCTTCGATGCCTGGTCCGGCGAATTCCATGATCTTGTTCTTCACAAAGCCGCTCTGGAAGGTCGTGCCGACGAGGGCGATGGCCACGTCGTGTGGACCGACGCCGCGGGGGACTTTTCCCTCAATCCAGACAAGAACGACCTCAGGCGCGTCCACATCATAGGTGTTCTCCAGAAGCTGCTTGGCCAGCTCTCCCCCGCCCTCGCCGACGCCCAGCGTGCCGTAGCAGCCGTAACGGGTGTGGGAGTCAGAACCCAGGATCATTTTACCGCAGCCGGCCAGCGCTTCGCGGGCGTATTGGTGGATGACGGCCTGGTTGGCGGGGACAAAGATGCCGCCGTATTTCTTCGCCGCAGACAGCCCGAACACATGGTCATCCTCATTAATCGTCCCGCCGACAGCGCAGAGGCTGTTATGGCAATTCGTCATGGCGTACGGGATCGGAAATTTCGTCATCCCCGAAGCGCGCGCCGTCTGGATAATGCCGACGTATGTGATATCGTGCGACACAAGCGCGTCGAATTTGATCTGAAGCTTTTTCGGGTCGGTGCCCTTGTTGTGCTTCCTAAGTATCTGATAGGCCATCGTCTTCTCGCGGGAAGTGTCGGGTGCATCGGCATTCTGTGCACTCTCAGCAGCGACAGGCTTGCCGTTTATGAGATAGACGCCGTTTTTGTACAGTTCGGTCATGGACATGAGTGTGGTCTCCTCTGTAAAAATCGTTGTATTATGTCGTAGATTATAAATTCCCTGTGTGGTACATTACGGCGGTTAAGGCGGCAATGGGCGCTGTTTCGCAGCGGAGGATGCGGGGGCCGATGGAGACGGAGTACATGCCGTTTTGAGCGGCATACGCTGCTTCCTCCGGCTCAAAGCCGCCTTCGGGACCGGTCATGATGGACACGGTTTTATACTCAGTATTATTACTCAGGACTTCTTTCAGGCCTTGATGCTTTTCATCCTCGTACAAGAACAGGGGCAGATCGTTCCTGGAGGCGCTCTGAACCGCGTTTTCAAACGATGAAACGGCCGTCACCCAGGGAATTTTCCCGCGGCCGGACTGCTTGGCCGCTTCTTCGGCAACCTTTTGGAGCCGCCCTGTTTTATGGACGACGGAGAGATTCTCGGGCCTGGAGACACACCGGGCCGACGGAAACAGGACAAGCTCCGTAGCGCCCAGCTCAACGGATTTCTGGATGGCTGTTTCAAGCCTGTCCCCTTTGGCATAGGCAATATATACGGCACAGAAAACGGATGGCTCTCCTTTTGACGGCGTGATATCAACAATCTCCGCTTCGGCGCCGTCAGTCGACAGCTTCGTTAGGCGGCAGGTGTAGTCTTTCCCGGCGCCGTCACAGACTGTAAAGCTCTCGCCGTGCCGGACGCGCAGGGCGCGGAGATGTTCGATTTCCTTGGCGTTCAGATAAGCGATTCCGCCAAATATGTTAGAGGCAGCAACAAAAAATCTTGGCACGCCATCATCCCCTTTCTAAAAACTCATTCTAACAGATTGACTGCACTCTGGCAATATCGATTGCATAGTATAAATCAGTCCTGAACACTTCCGTTATTTGGAGAATCACACAAAAAGAATCTGCATTTTTAAAGGACTGATACATGTGGATAATACAGACCCAATATTCGACAGAGCCAAATTTGACGCCGTCTGGCGGCGCGTCATGCCGGAGGCGGCTGAAGCCACTACAAAACAAAAAACAATCAACCAAAACGCTTATTCAGATGATACCTGCCGGCTCTGCGAATTCATGGATAGCGAGGCCAACGATACACGGGTTTATTGCCTGCTCGCGTCCATGTGCGCCGGCATCATGCGGCAGTCATTATACAGGATATCCTCGGATAAGAAATGCCATTTGAAGAAACTCAGAGCGAAATATTTCATACGCACAGGCGAGATATATACGCCGCCGGGCGCCTGCCCGCTCATCTATTCAGTAAAGGATACGCTCCGCAGGTTGTATGCTGATGAAAAGGAGCGGTCGGCCGCATACAGGGCCGCCGCTGAAAAAACAGCGGATCACGAGCTTGCGGATACATATCTGGCACACGCGGAGGATGCGGTTCGGCATATAAAAGCGATCGGCTGCATGATAGAAAGCATGTTTTAGCTTCAGGGGGCTTTATGCCCCCTGAAGCTTCTGTATATGCGGAATATCTCTTCTCGTACGGAGGGATGGGGTGAAACCCCATTCGTTTCTTTATATGAATTGTAACCCTTTTTTTATCGGCAAACCACAATTGACAAAGCGGAGACGGGAAACTAGAATAATTTCATACAGATGATAATACTCCTCCGCTAAAAGGAGCGTGCTTTTTATGAGCGAGCTGAAGTACCCGCATATCTTTGAACCCATCCAGGTGGCCGGAGCGCTGTTCCGGAACAGGCTTTTTTCATCGCCGCAGGGCTTTTATAATATCGGG
>CAZJCH010000415.1:0-2651 GCA_964544005.1 uncultured Papillibacter sp. | reverse complement strand
TTTTGTGGTCACCTGAAAGGCATGTCTTTTCAGGTGTTTAATATTTTATGGAGGTCTGTCCAATGAAATTTACCACAAGAAAGCTCGTGATCATGGCGCTATTCGTCGCGCTCTCCGTTGGTTTGGTTTACCTTATCCGCTTCCCGATTTTCCCTGCGGCCCCTTACCTTGAATATGACCCTGCCGACATCCCGATTCTCATTGGCAGCTTTGCGTTTGGCCCAGTTGCCGGTATCATTCTGACGGTTATCGCCAGCGGTATACAAGCGCTGACAGTCAGCGCCCACAGCGGCGTCTACGGGTTTATCATGCATGTTATCGCTACTTCTACGCTTGTTGTTGTCGCCAGCGGCATCTATCGTATCAAGCATACGCGTGTGGGCGCCGTTATCGGCCTCGTCAGCGGTACGATTGCAATGGCTCTCGTTATGATGGTCGCCAATCATTTTATTACGCCGCTCTTTATGGGCGTTCCGACCAGCTTCGTCGACGCCATGCTGCTTCCGATCATACTGCCATTTAATCTGATTAAGGCCGGCGGCAACTCGCTCATAACGTTTTTTGTATACAAGGCTATCTCCAAGTACATCATCCATGGCGAGAAAATTGGCAGGAAAAAGAGCTCGGCAACAACCAAGGCGTAAAGACACAACCTTAGCATATGTATGAAAACAGATACCGGTGAAGCATGTTCTCCGGTATCTGTTTTGTTTGTTATGGCCGCGTTCCGGCGCCCGGAAGTATATATTTGTCCGAGGCGTTGACGCCGCTTCTGACGGCTGAGCTGCCGTTTTTGTAGGTTCCGGTCCTGTTGCCGTACGGTACGTTGCCGCCAGGAATGGTGCGCTTGCCCGCCGCGCCCCGGTTGTTGTCATTGACGCCTGTCATACCACGGTTATTGTTGAAGTCCCGAGTTCCATTATTACCATCGTTGTAATAGTTTCCGGTTCCACCATAGCCGTTGTTGTAATTAACGCCGTTAGGGGCGTAAGGCGTCACTCCCGGCGCATTCGGCGCAACATTGCACCCGACAAGAGCAAATGCGATAAGCAGCGCGATGAGCAGAACAAAGACTCTTTTCATATCTCCTCCTGATGTTTTATATCCGTCAAGCGGACTGATTTGTTTGAAAGCACAGTCTTTATTATGTTCAAAAAGAGTCATATTAGTGTGTTAAATAAAACCAAAGAACCGGCGGAAGCCGGTTCTTTGTTACTTTTCGGTTTTATTAAATCGTCCATTGGCTGTGGAGAATAACGGTCAGCCTCAACTCTCCCTTGTATTCCTCAAAACCAAGTCTGAGGCTGCTCCAGTCAAGACCGCCGGATTCCTGGTCGGTACCCGGAATATGAAAATCGACGAACCGGGCGTTCGGGAAAACCTCCTTGACGTTTTCAAGCGAATTTCCGGACATGATAATCATGTTAATGCCGATCTCCGGCGCCAGCGTGTAGTCCTTATCAAAGACAAATTTCTTAATGTACTCCGGCGGCGTTAAATTGATCGGCTCGCCGTTCCCGTCGTAAATGCCCCAGACATATTGGTTTTTATCTTCGGCAAAGCCTTTTATCTGTGTCGCTGTAAAGCATTTGTTCGAAGGGAGATTGATTGTCGCGTAAGGTGAGAATATAACGCCGTATTCCGGGTGGACAGTCTGCGCCAGCGCGTCATAATCACCCGCTTTAATATACCCGAGTACTTCATAGGCATAGCCCGTCAGCTCGGCGTTATTTGCGCCGGTGCTGAGCGCGGTCGTTTCGGGTCTGGCCCGCATGCCCAGTAAATCCGCAAAAAGTGTTTTTCCAGTTACATAATATGCTGCTACTGATATCGCGAGGCCGACGGCAATCCCGATAATAAGGAACAGCGCATATGTAATTATTTTCCTCAATAAATTCACCTGCTTTCCGCAAAAACATGAAACAGCAGACAATTGCTCCCATACCGTGCATCAAGGATACTTTAATACGAAAACAATTGCAACAACAATAATTTACAAAAGTAACAATACATATTTTCACCGCGAATATTAACAAAATAAAAACATTATTACGAGGTACTTGACATCAAAGCATCATAGTGCTAAATTATGGTTAGCACTCAGGGGGCGAGAGTGCTAATGCGATATCAGTTGGTAATTTTGAAAGGGATGGTCTCGTGACGGACCTCGGTGAGCGCAAAAAGAAAATATTGCGCGCTGTCATTGACGAGTATGTGGAGACAGCCGAGCCTGTTGGGTCAAAGACGATCGCCAAGGATATCGGTCTGAGCGTTTCACCCGCAACGATACGCAATGAGATGGCGGAGCTTGAGTCGATGGGCCTACTCGAGCAGCCCCATACCTCGGCAGGCCGGGTCCCGACAGCGAAGGGCTACAGGATCTACGTCAACGAGCTCATGGAGCAGCACGGGCTGTCATTGGAAGAAACCGATGCGATCAACCGGGCACTTAAAAGCCGGCTGCAGCAACTGGATAAGATCATTTCAGACGCCGGGCGCATTACCTCACAACTGACAAGTTATCCGGCGTACGCGCTGGCAGCCGCCAGCAACAGTATTACGATTTCACGCTTTGATATTATTTACGTCGATACCAACACATTTATTATTGTTGTGATGATGAGCAATAAAACAGTGAAGAATAAGCTTGT
>CAZJCH010000414.1:0-2654 GCA_964544005.1 uncultured Papillibacter sp. | reverse complement strand
CACGCGCCTGCTCCGGCTGGATACTCCGCAGAACCTGCGGCAAAGCATTTTCCGTCGAAAAACACGGTTCGTAGAGCAGGCTGTAGCCGTCAAGCCCCTTGCCGTCCATGCCGGTGTCGTCCAGAGCTACAAAGCTGCCGCCCGGCAGGCGGACTGTCGGAATCGCCGTCTCCCTTAGGGCGTTAATAAAGGTACGGGTTTCGTTGTTTCAGTTAATGATTTCAAACATTTTTATAGTAAGACCGTCTTCCGAAAAATGTCCCTCTCCTCTGAAATAGTTGGCGTGCAGATATGGGGCGAGCTTTTGACTGTCGGTAATAAAGGTCGGTATCGTTTTGAAGGGCATGCTCTGCGTTTCGAACCAGCCGTTGTTCTCGATGTAAACACGGCAGGGATCGCCGTCCTTGTCAACGCAGTCAAGCATATAGCGGGCAGACATATGACGAATACCGTTCTGATTGACTGTCTGGGTATCGACGCCGCCCGGCAGCACCCGGCCGTTCAGGAGCTCGCCGCTGACGGTACCCGCAAACGGGATCATCACGACTTCTCCGGCCTGTCCTTTCAGAAACGAAACGGCCTGGTTATCAATTTCGACATGGACCTCGAATATAAGTTTATCGGGCATACTGCATATCCTTTCATCACAAAACTGTTGGCACGCCAATAAGCTCAAATCGCCCGAAACGGCTGGCAGGGTTTGTTGGCAGGCACGTGTTTATCTGATATAATAGGGCATCAAACCACGGAGGGGGGGACGTACTGTTGTCCGACATCAGGAAAAGCCGGAAGGATCAGGCGGAGGAAACGAAGCTTCACATTTTCAATACGGCTCTGAAGCTGCTCGACGAGATGGGATTTGAAAAAATCACGATACGCGATATCGTCCGGACAGCCAATGTTTCCATAGGGACTTTTTATTATTATTACGCATCCAAGCTGGATGTGTTTTATGAAACATATTCGCTAGCCGATCAGTATTTCGAAGATACCGTCGAACCGCAGCTCATTCAGGAAACAGCCGCTGCACGGTTATTCTGCTTCTTCGACCATTACGCGCGGTACTGCTCCGAGCTCACCAGCGTCACGCTCACAAGCATCCTTTTTAATGCGGACAACAAATGCTTTGACAGAAACACTTCCACCGGCATTCTGAGGATTCTCCCCGAGCTCATATCGTTCGGGCAAAACAGCGGCGAGCTTCGCACCGAAGAAACACCGGAAGAAATCGCACGGTATTTCATGATTTCCGTCCGCGGCCTTGTCTATGACTGGTGCACCCATGACGGAGGTTACGCGCTGCGCGAAGCCATGAGGCTTCATGTGGGAAGGCTGCTGACGGGATGCCGGCGCGCAGCCTGATCCGCTCTTCGGCTTTATTTATAAACGGTAAAGTCTTTGTCGTAGAAGGCGGGGCTGAACGGCATGTGGATGCTGCCTGCCTGACCCAGCGGCATATCCTCCGGCCGAACGGGGACGCATCCTGCGGGAAGCTCGGGCATAAACATGGGCATCGCCGGCGCTGCTCCGTCAGGCATGGGCGGCATCGGCGGCATCATCTGCGCCATCGTCTGCGGCTGCTGCGGGATACCGAGCTGATTGGCAACAAAGCTCCACGCCTGCTCAAACCAGTCGTCAATATAGGGGCCCACCGTGCCGTCTTCGGCGAGCATACGGATAACGGAGCTTGTTTCCCCGTGCCCGCCGGTACCCGATATAAATGCTGCGAAGGGGCGTTTCGCCCGTTCCATGGCGTCCAGCATGGCGATCGACTGGTAAACGGAAACGATCATATCCTGGCGCGCATGATGGAAAAACGCAGGCGGCGTCTGCGGGCCGACCAGCTCTCCGTTCGGCACATAGACAGTGCCGTTGTCGGTCTGCTGGCCACAGAACATGGGGCCAAAGCCGAGAATCATGGCATCGGGTTTCCCTTCTTCGCCGCTGCAGCCCGCCGCTTCCATCATATCGGGGCGGTTCCAAAGGTTTCCGGTAGTCATGCAGATAAAAGCGCCGGCCGAATTGCCGGAGATGACGATCTGATTGGGATTGATGCCCCATTCGCCGGCATGGTCTCTCAGCAGCTTAATCCCCTTCATCAGGTCAACAATGACCTGCGGGAAACGATAATCTATTCCAACCGGATAGAGATAACTGCAGGTAATGGCAAATCCCTTTCCCATACAACGGCTGGCAAGGGACGTTGTATCCCATTCGCTGCAGAGCATAAACGCACCGCCGGGGACATGAATAAGCGCGGGCGCCGCCTGTGAGAACGGCAGGACATCCGACACGGTAACAATAAGCTGCGCGGTCTTTGCTTCATTAAGGTCATAGGTCAGTGTTTTCATATTTGCCCTCCAGTTTGTTTTTTTTCATAGCTTCAGATAATATGAAAATACCATATTGACTGAACATGTTCAATAGGGTGTTGTCCGAAATCATCCTGATTGCATAATGACGTTGCTTGAATAAAACGATCAAAGTCCTGAAACCGCTGGGGTTTCAGGACTTCTTGCGTGCGCACGGCATGGGCGCAGTCTAACGGGTGAAAGACCCGAACACGCCCGGTAGCGGGAAGTATATAGCCAAGGCCGACACCCTGTCCAAACTCGATCCACAGCATCTTCGTTTCAAAATCCGGCGCCATCCGT
>CAZJCH010000413.1:0-2665 GCA_964544005.1 uncultured Papillibacter sp. | reverse complement strand
CATGAAGCTGATGCCGGGCTCGGACGAACCGGCCTACTATGTCAAAATCAAGGAGGGCATGTACCTTGTCAGCGTCACCGAGCAGAACATGGAAAAAATCCTCGGCGACAAGATCGGCTTCAGAAGCGACACGCTGTGCTTTTTGGACAACTGGAACCGCATGTACAGCGTCGGCCGCGGCTTCGGTACCATGACAACCGACGGCAAAGAGAGCCCAATCTACGTCATGATCGGCAAATACGGTGTCCCGGAGGACGTCGACGCCCATTTTTTTACGGACCCGAACCCCTATCTGGTGTAGAGGGTTAGAAAAGGTGTGCCGAGCACAAGCAAAAGCCTTGCGGTCAAATCATGTGCCGCAAGGCTTAACATATTATGCCTCCGCTTTTTTCATTTTCGGCGGCACCGCGCGCCGATTTTTTGTGTCTATACTGGTGACGGCCGTCAAACGAATAAACGAAGGGGTGATACGCGGTATGGATGTGCTTCTTTTACGTGCTGTTCGTGGCAGCAGCGAGAACGCGCTGAGGCAGATAATTGACAAATATACAGCTTACGTCTGCACGATCATTCGCAATACCGTCGGGGAGCGAATGGCACACGAGGACATCGAGGAAGTCGCGTCCGATGTTTTTTTCGCTCTGTGGGAAAGCGTGGACAAGCTCAAAAAAGAGAACCTCAAAGCATATCTCGGCGCAATAGCCCGGAACAAGGCAATAAACAAGCTGCGTGAGATTCGTGAAAATCTGCCGCTTGGGGAAGAATTCATTGCCGCGGACGATACTCCGGAAGATACGCTGATTTTAGACGCTGAGAGGAGCGCGGTAAAGTCGGCGATACTCGCGATGGAAACACCCGACCGCGACATATTCCTGCGTCACTATTACGGCACACAGACGGTGGCTGCAATCGCAAGCGAAACGGGAATGACCGAATCGGCGATAAAGCACCGCCTTGTACGGGGCAGGGAGAAGCTCAGGCGCATTATCGACAAGGAGGTTTTCGAAAAATGAAAAAACAATTCATACATCGCGGTGCGAATCCGATGGAAGCATGGTCTGCCGAGCGGGTAAAGGCGCTGACGATGAATAAAATCAGCGGGGCAGCCGATGATAGTTCGGCTGAGAGATATACTGTTCTGCGGCGGCACGGCAGACGCTTTGCAATAGTTGCGACTGCGGCGGTGCTTGCACTCTCTCTTGCCACGGCGGCGCTCGCGGCTTCCGGCGTGATTGACCTGGGAGCATTCTACAATTCGATTTTCAACAATTCCAAAGCCACGCCCTACGTGAAGACCGGCGATGAAATTACCACACAAGTCAACGATGGCGACGTTACGGTCGAACTGCTCGCGGGATTTTTAGAATCTGCCCGCAGCGGTGCGTATGTCCAGATGAGAATACAGGACCCCACAGGTACGAAACTCTCCGAATCGCTGATTTTCATTAATAACGGGAATACGCTTAACACTGGCAGTGTCAGCGTACGTATGGAAGACGCCAACACAGCGGTCGCAAGTATGTTTATCACACCGGTTAATGCTGCCGGCGGAGAAGTCAAGCTGAGCTTCGACACGATCGCTTCAGGCATTCAATCGATCGAATCAGAGTCCACAGACTTCAATATCGGTGGGTATGTCGGGATGAGCAAGCCTGTTCTCGTGCCGGGCGCTGAGTTCATTGAGGTCACCGGAATAACACTCAATGACGGCGAACTGACGATCGCGCACCGAAACTCCGACGCAGCTGTTTATGGTTGGGGATTGGCAAGCTTAAGCGTGCAAAAACCGGATGGTGAAATGATCAGGTCTACCCATGGTTCCGCCGCTGTTGGAGTGCCCGGGCAGAGCGATTGCTTCGATATCGGAGAGCTTGACCCGAACGGGCTGACCCTCGTGTGGAGCGGCATACGTGCGGCGAACACGATGACGGGCGATTGGGAATTCTCTATTTCCAGTGAGAATACCGTAGAGCCGCGTATTATCGAGGGTACGTTCGACAATCATATTGCGCAAGCCGTTATCGGCGCCACGAGTATAGAAATCCGTATTCACGCCGATTATATCAACAACAATTTCCCATACGATTACACAGCCGACAGCGCCCTTGAGATACTGCTTGCCGACGGTACGAGTGTACAGACCGAATTTAACGGCTCAATGAATGATCAAACGCTGGCGACATTCGGCTACACGGTGGAGTTCATCAATCCGGACGAAACAGTCAGCGTGACGTTTTGCGGTGAAACGCTGGAAGGCTTACCCGGTATGCCCACCGACTGAAAACTTCGGAAAGAATAGCGGCGGTTTTGGGAAACCAAGACCGCCGCTCTGTCTTATTGCCGGAGGTTACAGCTTGTTCCTCTGTATCTTTCCACTGATGGTTTTTGGGAGCTCGTCTTTGAATACGACGACGCGGGGGTATTTATAGGGGGCGGTGTGCTTTTTGACGTATTCCTGGATCTCCAGCGCCAGCGCGTCGCTGGGCTGGGTGCCCTTCGTCAATACAATACTGGCCTTGACGACTTGACCGCGGATCTCGTCGGGAACGGGCGAGACGCCGCATTCGAGGACATAGGGCAGCTCCATGATGACGCTTTCGATCTCGAAAGGTCCGATGCGGTAGCCGGAGGATTTGATCAAATCATCCACGCGGCCAACGTACCA
>CAZJCH010000412.1:0-2670 GCA_964544005.1 uncultured Papillibacter sp. | reverse complement strand
CTCGCCGATGAGCGCCGGATTGTTCTTCGTTTTCCGGCACAGGATTGTTATGACCCTTCTGATCTCCTGGTCACGCCCGATCACCGGGTCCAGCTTCCCGTTCCGCGCGGCCTCAACAAGATCGGTGCCGTATTTGCGCAGCGCCTCATATGTGCTCTCCGGATTCTGATTCGTCACCCGCTGGTTCTTTCGCACATCGGTGAGCGCCGCTAAAAATTTCTCCGTATCGACGCCGTATTTTGAGAACAGTCTGCTTGAGGTTGTATTCCTCTCGCCCAGCAGCGCCAGATAGAGGTGCTCCACCCCGGCATAACTGTCGCCAAAGCGTTTGATGCTGTCCTCCGCCTTGACGAGCAGCTCGGAATACCGCCGCGTCGCGTAAAGCCCGTCGCTGTTCGAACCCGTCACCGACGGTATTTTCCTCAGCTCCGCCTCCAGCTCGGCCTCCAGCCTGCTTTTATCGACGCCCATGATGCCGAGAAGCCTCGGGATCAGCCCGTCCTCCTGCGTCAAAAGCGCGTAATGCAGGTGCTCGCCGTCCACTTGCTGATGCTGGTGCCGGATCGCAACCTCCTGCGACGCCCCGATCGCCTCCTGCCCCCTCTGCGTAAACCTCTCTATGTTCATGGTCTTGCCCCCTTTAATATTCTTATTTCTTATTTCTTATTTCTTATTTCTTATTTTTTCACAGCCGCCGCCAGCTGCTCATACAGCGCCTTCATCTCCGCCGTCATATGCGCCGGATTGACGATGCGCACAACGAGGCTCAGCGCCCCGCGCTTACCGCTCTTCGCCGGATACCCCCGCGCGGCGAGCCGCAGCTTGCCGCCGGTCTGGATCCCCGCCGGTATCTTTACGTTCAGCTTCTCGTCGAGCGTCGCCACGAGCACCTCGTCCCCCAGCGCCGCCTGCCACGGGTAAACGTCAATCGTCTTTTCAAGCTCCCCTCCGTTGTAGGTAAATCCCGCCTCCGGCTTCAGGTCGATCACCAGATACAGGTTCCCGGCCTTGCCCTTCCCGTAACCGGGGCCTCCGAGACCGGAGAGCTTGATTTTTTCACCCGGCTGGATACCGGCCGGGATTTTGAATTTAACTGTTTTCGTGCCGGACTCCGTCTGCAGCGTTATAGCCTGCTCGCCGCCCTTATAGGCCTGCTTGATCCCAATCTCCACACTGGCCTCGATATCCTGCCCGTTCTCGCTGAAGCTCTCAAAGCCCCCGCCCGCACCGCCGCGGCGGCCGCTGGTACGCGTGCCGCCCGCCCGTCCCCCGAAAATATCTCCGAAGCCACCCGCGGCGTATGCGCCGCTTCCGCCGCCGCCGAAAAATGCGTTAAAGAAATCGCTGAAATCGCCGCCGAAATCGGCGTTACTGCCGTCACTCGTCGTCCATGTGTACTGATACCCGCCGTCGCCTTCGGTGTCATTCCGGTACATGGACGGGTCGAACCCACCGCCCGCACCCGCGCGGAACCGGCCGCTCTTCATATCCTCGTACAGCGCATCGTATTTTGCTTTTTTATCTTTGTCACCGAGGACCTCATAGGCCTCGCTGACCTCTTTAAACTTTTCCTCGCTCGCTTTATTTCCCGGGTTGGTATCGGGATGGTATTTTTTTGCCAGCTTGCGGTATGTCTTCTTAATCTCCTCCGCAGAAGCGCCCTTTTCAAGCCCAAGAACCTTATAATAATCCTTAAATTCCAAGTACCTCACCCCTCTTTTTTGATTGATTACAATTATATAAGTATACTATACTCTAATAGTCAGTAAAGGTCAAAGTTAATGAAGCCCTATTTTTCGCAAAATTTGACCTTCCCTGACCAATGAGATTATCCGTCATATCCGCAGCCCCGATTGCGCCTTCTTGCTCCGTTTTTCTCTTCAAGGCGCTCTTCCCCTTTCTTTACTTTATATATAAATAATGGTAACATTGGCTGTGAAGGCAAAATAAAAAAGGAGCTGGTTTTCATATGCTTGAAAAGGTCCTGAAAGCGCTGGAATCGCGCGATTACAAGGCTCTCGCCGCCTGTTTTTCAGAGGATGGCAAATACCTCGATTACTGCCCCGCCTGCAATGGTAAGGACAACTATTTCGTTTACGGCAGTGTTGCCATTGAGATGTTTTTCAGGAACCGGTTCACCTTTGACCTTCTCACCGTCTCCGACCCCGTCGTCGAGGGTGACGGGACAGCCAGCTTTTTCGGTGCCTACGAGGGCCCCTATCTGTTCGGCCGCTTTGTCATTGAAGAAACGGACGCCTCCGGCCTTATCAAAAAGGCCGTCGTCCATCCGGCTTAGGGGAGGAGCGGCTATGGGAATATACGCAATCACAGGCGCGACAAAGGGCATCGGTGCCGAAGCTTTAAAATATCTGCGCGCTCTGGGCCACGACGTTATTAATGTCGACATTGACGGCGGTGACATCACCGCCGACCTCGGTACAGCCGAAGGCCGCCGAAAGGTCATAGCAGCGCTGCACGAACGCTGCCCATACGGTCTTGACGGCCTGATTCTGAACGCCGGCATCGCACTGTCGTCAAAGCCCTCCAAGGTCCTGTCCGTTAATTATTTCGGCCCCGTCACATTGGCCGAGGGCCTGTACGACCTCCTGAAAATGAAAAAAGGAAACTGTGTCGTCACAGTTTCCGGCTCCATCGCCTATATTACGCGCA
>CAZJCH010000411.1:0-2676 GCA_964544005.1 uncultured Papillibacter sp. | reverse complement strand
CAAGCGGGATCTTCTTTTCCGCGCACTCCTTCGCGACCTGATTGAGAACAGGACCAGCGGAGAGCTGAATCATGAGACCGTCTTTACCTGCGGCGAGAAAGTTCTGCGCGTTTGACAGTTCCTTGTCAGCGGAGAAATCGTCCGATGCACGCGTGTAGGTGTGACCGAGCGTAGACAGACACCACTCTACGGCGTCGCCGAAGCTGTCAAGGATCGGAACGCCAGCGCCCCATACCTGGAACCCAATATCGTAAGATGCGTTCCCCGTTGTGACCGGTGATCCTGTGGGCTTATCATCACCCTCTTTCTTCCCGCATGAGCTGAGAACTGACAGTGCAAGGGTCAAGACCAGGACAATTGCCAATGCTTTCTTTGCGTGTTTCATTGTATCCTCCTTATAAATACTGGCCTGTATGCCAGCTTTGCTACTGAATGATAACATAACGATTTTGCATTGTAAAGTGGTTAATGTCTGTCTTTGTCGTGTGATAACCTCAATATCGGCACAGTCGTTATATCATGTTAGCAAAGCAAATGAATCACAAAATGCCCATCGACATGAGCTTTATAAGTATCCTGTTGAAATGTGCGATGTTCTCCCGTATAATCATGAAAAAAGGGGGGGGTTGTGTTATGGCCGATAAGAGCGATACTAATAGATTATCCGGAGCGGATATTAGCTTCATTCTTACAGCATTGGAGGCACTTAAAGAAGACCTTGTGGAGTCGTTGTCAAACGAAGCAACGCGCGAAGCTGCCCGGTTTCATATTGATCTCATATTTTCAGTAAAAGAGAAGATAGAAAATCGAGAGATACAGTTTTCAGATGATGAATGCAGGGTCATGTATATTGCCGCGCTTGAAATGCGTGATTTCATGAATAAGATACTTGATGAAAAAAAGAGCTCCGAGTATGACCGCGAAATGGCGAAATCAACGCTTCGTTCCGCCAATGCGATGCTGCGTTTTTTGCGAAAAACCTTCATCGATAACGGCATTGATGTGAACGACTTGCTTTAATTACCCAGAGTCGGCGAGTATATTGCGTAAAAAAATAAGGGGTGAAACACCGGCGTGTTCCACCCCTTACTTACTCGGTGTCAACCATATAATACCCCAGATGAATCGAGTCCGGGAATCTCTCGGCCCAGCAGATGAACAGCCTGTTTTTCAAGATGCTCAGGCTGTCGTCATATATTTCGAACTCCGGCTTCGTACAGCAGTAATAAACCTCCGTCGGCGCAATTCCCCCAGCTAGAACTGTTGCGACATGTTCGGGCGGAACGGTGCGTATGCCGTCGTTCTGGATGTAAAAGCTCCTGCCATCCTGGAGCTTGACGCCATACCGGGCTGACAACTCCGCCCTGCCGTCAGGCCGTACGACCTGACTGTCAACGCCGCCCGGCAGCAGTATGCCATTGAGCGGCAGTGCCGCTCCGACAATGACGCCTTCATGTATGACGATCAACTGGCGCCGGCCGGTCAGGTCATCCTGCCCGACGAAGACCGGCTTATTCACCCTTGCTGTGATATCAAACGCCTTAATAAGCTTCGGTTCCAAAAAAACACCCCATTCACTTTATTTCCTGCAATTTTACAGCGTTTCTGCCGGATTGGTTACTTATTTGATTTGAAATGCTCCGTGCCTGATGATATAATACAAGTCTGATACTGATCATACACACAGAGGAGATTATAATATGGCTATAGTCACTTGTCCCGGCTGTAAAAAGATTGTCAATGACTCATCGGGAAAGTGCCCGAACTGCGGTCAAGCATTAAAAGCCGGAGCGGTTGACAAAAATTCGCCTGCAGGCAAGCTAAGGATGCTCAGCTCGGCGTTTATAGTAGTCAGTTTTGTCCTTCTGCTCGTGGATTTTTTGGGAATCGGTAAAACTTATGTTAGCGGGCTGCTGCTCGGCGTGGGTGTTGTTTTGCATGGCGCCAGTCAGGCAAAGATGGCAAATGATAAGAACTACATCGGCAAGAATAAAGTTATCATCATTTATGTATTTGGAGTTATTCTTTTTCTCGCCGGTATCTTTTTCCTCTATATGGACTTGAAATAAACCAAAAACACAGCAGAACAATCGTTCCAATTCTGCTGAATTTTTAGTATGATTACTTTACTATAGATTAATGATACCACCAAAATGCAAAGGAGGCAAATATGAGAGTTGTCGCCATCAACGGCAGTCCCCGTAAGAAATGGAATACGGCACAAATGCTGGAAAGCGCTCTGTCAGGCTGCGCCGCCGCCGGTGCTGAAACGAAGCTTTACCACCTCATTGACCTCAAATTCAAAGGCTGCACCAGCTGCTTTGCCTGCAAACGCCTGGGCGGTCCCAGCTATGGCAAATGCGGCATGCGGGATGACCTGACCCAGGTTCTCAGCGACGCCTGGGACGCCGACGCGCTGGTCATCGGCTCTCCGGTATATTTCGGAGATGTAACGGCCGACCTCCGGGCATTTATGGAGCGGCTGTGGTTCTCCGTTTTGATGTACAATAAAGAGCATATGATCCGCGCTCCGAAGCATATGCCTGTCAAAATCATACTGACAACGAACGCGCCGGAATTCGGGTTCCATAAATCTCTTAACGAGAGCCTCGTCAATAGCATGACAAGGTTCGTCGGTCCTGCCGAGCTTATCGAGGCCAACGCCACGCTGCAGTT
>CAZJCH010000410.1:0-2679 GCA_964544005.1 uncultured Papillibacter sp. | reverse complement strand
TATCTTTGTCAAACGTAAACCGGTAGAGGGCAAATTTGTTGAACGGCCCGTAGATCGCGCCGAGGGGGCATATGTACCGGCAGAACGGCCGGTAGACGACGACGGACAGCAGGACGAATATGATAAGAAGCAGGACCTTCCAGTTGAAAAGCCAGCCGAGAGCGCTTTGTATGCCGGAGTTTGTAAGGGCGAGGGGTATGCCGGCCATGACTGTGCCGGACGGGCAGATGTATTGGCAGAACCACGGCTTACCCTGGCCGATAATGTCAACCACAAGAAGCGGCAGGAGGACGACAAAGAGCGCCAGCACCACGTATCTCAGGTGCTTGAGCCACCTGTCCCCCGGCAGCTTTTTCATTTTCCTGACGAAGGGTATCTTGTGAAGCAAATCCTGCAGCAGCCCGAAGGGGCAGAGCCAGCCGCAGACAAACCGCCCGCAGACGGCGCCGACCATGACGAGAAACCCAAGCACATAAAAGGGTACGTCAAAATTCCTGCTGGCGATGACCGCCTGCAGGGAGCCGATCGGGCACGAGCCAAGCGCGCCGGGGCACGAATAACAGCTGAGCCCCGGCACGCAGAATTTTTTGAGATCGCCCGTATAGATTTTTCCTTTTACAAATCCCGCGGCATAACCGTTCGTGAGCGCCGTAAAGGCGATCTGGATCCCATGGCGCGCGCTACCCAATGCCGATACACTCCAGACATACATTAACGGCCTTTTTAAGAACAACGTCCACCTCGCCGCGGAAAATGCCGAACGCCAGGAACGCAAAGCCCGCGAAAAAGACGCCCAGCGCGATACTCTGCTTCGTTTTCATTTAACCGACCTCTTTTAAAAGGTTTTCAATAATTAACGCCCACTCTTCCCCGCTGCGTGAGCCGACATAAAGCTCACCGACCTGGCTGCCGTTTTCATCCACAAAGATGGTCGTCGGCACATATTAAGCCTGACTGAGTAGTCCGGCGAGGTCCTGCGACGGCAGGATATGCAGATAATCGGCACCGGTTTTGTCGATGATCTCCTCCACGGTGTCAATCATGTCAGGTACTGGGGCGCCGTCGCTGCCGGTAACGTCCACAACAATGCCGACAACCTGAAAGTCTTGATCGGCGTATTCCTTATTCAGTGCGCCCAAGTCGGGCATTTCCTCAAGACACGGCCCGCAGAAGGTCGCCCAAATATTGACCATTGTCAGCTTTTTACCGCTTAAAAGCGTCTCGTCCACAGGGTTGCCGCCGATATCGGTCGAGCTGAACGTGCTCAGGATACCGCCCGGTGACGCTACAACTGTCTCAGACGCGTCATTTGATGACGGCGCGCTGTCTGTCGCCGCCGCCGTTTCCGTGACCGTTTCGCCGGGCCAGTCGACGATGCCGCCCATATCGTAGACATTCGTATAGCCCAGCGCGGCGAGCTTCTCGTAGGCGGTGCGTGTGCGATTGCCGGTCCGGCAGTATATGATGATCATGGCGTCCAGGTCCGGCAGCTCTGCCGGTTTTTCGTCGGATATCGTTTCGACGGGGATATTGAGGGCGCCTTTCAGATGGCCGCTGCTGAATTCCTCTGCCGTACGGACATCAACGATCAGGATATCGTCCCCGCCGTCCATCATCTTCTCGACGTCCATGGGCAGAATTTTCTTATATTCCGGCTTATTTGTGGCCGTTGCCGACGGCTGGCTCTTACCCGCGGCGCAGCCGGCGGCGGAAATGGGCAATAAAAGCACCAAAGCTAGCACAAGCAGCTTCTTCATTCCGTATTCCTTTCATGTCATAGTTACTTGTTCTCCAGCAGATATTCCTCGGCGAATTTGGACGCGACGGCGCCGTCGGAAGCCGCCGTGACGATCTGGCGCAGGGGCTTTGTCCGAACGTCGCCAACGGCAAATACGCCTGGGACGCTCGTCCGCGTCGTCTCACCGGCGATGATATAGCCGTTTTCGTCCATATCGAGCTGCCCTTTTACGAGCTCCGTGTTCGGTATCCTGCCGACGGCGATAAATATCCCGTCGCAGGAAAGCTCCGTAACGCCGCCCGTTTTGATATTTTCGACTTTCGCACCCGTCACCTTCTTTTCGTGCAGGATGGCGGCGATTTTTGAGTCGGGCATAAACGTCAGGTTTTCGGTATTCTTGATTGTCTCCAAATAGCTTTTCGACGCGCGGAGTGTATCGCGCCGGTGGACGAGATAGACATGCACGCATATCTTCGCCAAAAACAGCGCGTCGGTCACAGCTGTGTCGCCGCCGCCGACGACAACGACGGTTTTGCCTTTGTACATCATGCCGTCGCAGGTAGCGCAGTAGGCCACGCCGCGGTTTAAGAGCCGTGCCTCCTCCGGCAGGCCCAGCATTCTCGGCGATGCGCCGGTGGCCAGAATGACGGTGTCGGCCTCGTAATCACCGTCATATGTGTGAACGAGCTTTGGCTTTCTTTCCAATTCGACAGACGTGACATCTGTGAAAACGCTTTCCGCGCCGAAGCGGTCGGCGCCCAGTTTCATCTTTTCGCCCAGTTCAAAGCCGTCGACGCCATTTTCAAAGCCGGGGTAATTGTCCACCCAGCTTGTTGTCGCCATCTGGCCGCCCGGCGAGAGCTTTTCCAGCACCAGTGTCTTAAGACCCGCCCGCGCGCAATAGAGCGCCGCCGTATATCCGCCCGGCCCGCCGCCGATAA
>CAZJCH010000409.1:0-2682 GCA_964544005.1 uncultured Papillibacter sp. | reverse complement strand
TAATCTCTGCATGCTCGAATTTACGTAGAAGGGCACATACAAAACCAATTCCTGATGAATATGTTATGGCATATATGTGATTGAAGCCTTCAAATAAATCTTTCCACAATAACGATTGCGCCTCAACAAAGTCTGCTTTAACGACATCAATTTTCTTTGATCGAATACTACCGACATCAAGAATATTATCCTCGGGATACTCAAATTCATCAAATAAAGTATAGTTGTCGTTCATTATATACCCCGCACTGCCATCTTTTTTAGAAGCATAGTTGCCATTGTTTGTCATATGCCATCTTATATCAACCCATCTGGTAATTCAAGAGTGTTTGGTATAAAGGAAAAATCATAAATTGATTTCACATCATAGTGCCATCATCAGCTTAACCGGGATGGCGACAAACGGAACTGTCTATCTGCCGCTGCCGCTCGCGCGGTACAACAACTTCGCCTCGCAAATCGGCCTTTATGCAGATACAACGAATGTCATTGTCGAACCCGGCACAGACCGGACAGCATACACTGGCTACGCGGTCATTGAATATACGAAAACCATCTGAGAAGGAGCTCTTGGCTATCTATAATAATCTCATTCTTTGCGGGGATCAGTATAATGTATCAAATGGTGACATAGTCACTGTATGGAGTGTGGATACAGGGTATACTAAAACAAATAAAACAACAAGGAGGACATTATTTATGGAAGAGAACGTCGTAAGAATGCCTTTGATAGGCGATCCGGCTCCCGCATTTGAAGCAGTGACAACACAGGGCACAATTAAATTTCCTGAGGATTTTAAGGGCAAATGGGTGATATTATTCTCGCACCCCGCCGACTTCACTCCGGTTTGTACAACCGAGTTTATGACATTCGCGTCTATGGCTGATGAATTCAAGGCGCTCAATACCGAACTGGTAGGACTTTCGGTTGATTCGCTTTACGCGCACATCGCATGGCTCAGGAAAATACAGGAACTTGAGTGGAACGGAAAGAAAAACGTTGAGGTAAAGTTCCCGCTCATCGAAGACATAAAAATGGATGTGGCACGCAAATACGGAATGATCCAGTCGCAGTCGACAACTCAGGCTGTGAGAGCTGTGTTCTTTGTGGACCCGAAGGGAATTGTTCGAACCATTCTTTACTATCCGGCCTCGCTGGGCAGAAACTTTGATGAGATCAAGAGAATAATTCTGGGACTTCAGAAGGCAGACAGAGACTCTGTCGCGACACCGGCGAATTGGCAGCCAGGGGATGATACCATTATTCCTACTCCAGGCTCATGCGGCGTAGCAAAGGAAAGAATGGAAAGCAAGGACGAGAACAGGTATTGCCTCGACTGGTTCCTATGTTTCAATAAGGAAAAGAAGTAATCTATAATTTAAGCCCGTTACGGTGCTTTAGTTGATAAACTCCTTTACAGCATAAAGATGAGCATATTATCGCGAATAAAGACAGAATAAACCCTTGTGAACACTCATTTTGCAGTGATCACAAGGGTTTCTGCACAGGTGTTGTCACATTTCAAATAATTCAGTCCGTGGGCACTTTGTGCCCACATGGCCGTTAATGCGGCTCTCTTTCTATATGGGAGATCAACACAAAAAGGAGGAATTGGCGTATGGAGAAAAGCGGCTTTTTTAACTCGTCCGGCGGCGACAGAGTCTATGACGCGTCGGATTTCTCGGCGTATTTTGGTAGCCTTGTTACCAACGGCGTTTTTTACGCGGTCGCGACAAACCTGCAGGTCTCGCCGGGCTCAGGTTTGGCGGTGAGTATCGCGGCAGGAAGCGCCTAGATTAACGGCTACCGGTATGAGAACACAGATGCCCTGAACTTGCCGCTGACGACTGCAAACGGAAGCAATCCCCGTATTGACCGGATTGTGGTTCGCCTGAGCATGGTCAGCCGAAGCATTCAGCTTGCCGCTGTTGCTGGAACACCAGCCGCATCGCCGCAGGCTCCCGCGCTGACAAAAACAAGCGATATCTATGAGCTCGGTATCGCCGACGTGCTAGCACCAGCCGCCGCGACGTCAATTGCCGCGAACAACATCACCGACACCCGGTTGAATACCAGCCTTTGCGGACTGGTGAATTCGCTGGTTTCGTCGGTCTACGAGTGAGGTGAGCATCAATGGCAACCTATCAGGCCGTTAACGCGTGTACTTGGCGTAACGGAAGCTGGATCGCAGGCGTTACCTCTTATGTTCGGCAAGGCGTTTATCTGGATGCCGGGAATTATGAAAACGTCGGCGCCATGGTTTTTGACCTCACCAGCATCCGTAATACCTATGCCGGTTTTTACCCCACATCAGCCAGCATACACCTGAACCGGATAGCTGCCGGTGATTGGGGCTCCGCCAGAACCATGATGCTGTATGCGGGGAATCAGTCTGGTATGCCGCCCGCTGGTTCCGGTTCAAGCGTCTCCGGAAGCAGGCCTGCGAAGGTCTCCTCTGCGTACAACTACACCGTTTCTGCGGGGCAGGGCGCCAAGGATATTTCCATCTCTACCGCACTTATCGATTCCATCGGCAGCGGCGCCAGCAACTGTCGACGGACGAACCGCTTGTTGTTGTCGCTACAGGAAAATATTCGGCGAAGGCTTTGATGAACCCCGGTTAGACACATTGTTTCTCACCATGCCCATTGCTTGGAAGAGGACACTGTCGCAGTATGCCA
>CAZJCH010000408.1:0-2686 GCA_964544005.1 uncultured Papillibacter sp. | reverse complement strand
TAATTCTTACCGAACCACACGTCTAACGTGTGGTTTTGGTATACAAGAAGCAGGGTAAACGGAAAACCGTTCACCCTGCTTTTTTTTTGCCTTTTACTGCTTCTCTACCCCCACATATTTAAACCCCAGATAATCCAGTATCGATACAAGCGCCCGGAGGGACTGCCGGATATCTTCGGGCTGTGTGTCCGGCGCGGTATTCTCGGCGGCGAGAATTGCGTCATAGGCCTCTTTAAAGTCGCCGGTCAACGGAATCAGGACCGGCCCGGCCGATGATGTGTCGAGGTTGTTTTCGGCGATATAGTTTTTGATGAGCTCTGTCAGTGCCGCCTTGGCCAGCGCGCTGCATTCGGTCGACCTGGCCCCGGTATTGATATGCTCGGCGGCAAAGCGCTTTAATTCGGCGTGCTTGTAGTTGACGGTGCCGCTGTGGATGTTGAGAAAGACCGACAGCAGACCGAACTCCGCTGCCAGCTTGTTCGTTTTAAGGCCCCGGACCTCGTCCGCCAGACAGTAAACGCGGCCCTCCACCTTATACGCCAGGCAGCAGCCGATCCAGATCTGCAGGAGCATATAGGGAAACATGAACGCAAAGTTTTCATGGGTAAACGGCTCGTCATCCTCCGCCCGGAGCTTATTGGCGAGCTTAAGAATCCGATCTCTGTCCAGCTTCATAACGGAATCCGCTTTGAAGACATTCAAAAAGTCACGGGCGATCACGCAGTAAACAGCGTCCGAATATGGCAGAAAGACCATGCCCGGTTTCAAAAACCCTGAGAGGTCATATTTAGCAGCATCAAAATCCTGTTCCAGAAGATCGAGCTCCGCCGCGCCGGACAGCTCCCGCAGGCGGATTTTACATGGCCTCGATCTCAGCTGATATTCCTGCCACGCGCCTTCGTCGTCGTCGACGCGCAGCGATTTGAAAAACGGCTTGACGGCGAGGAACAGGTCAAACAGCTTATAATACTCGTCAGGATCCCCGGGGTTGTTCCATTTGCAAAACCAGTTGACCTTCCTGTCCCGGAGCCGGAACATCAGCGGTTCGCTTGTGCCTTCGGTGAATTCAACATAGAAAGAGTCCGCTTCCCTGACGATTTTGCAGTTTAACGCGGAGGACTGCCGGAGCACCGCGTCGTACAGCTCATCAACGCTGCTGCCGTCCTTCAGTGTGCCTTTGTAGTAAATCGTGCTGCTCATGTTAACCTCGTTTGGCTGATGCTTTATTTGCCTGTCTTAAAATGGCATTGTCATATCAAACAGTCTACATCAGCTTGAGGTTTTTATTCAGCCTATCGATGATTTTATCGAGATATTTAAGCCGCGTCTGTTCTGATTTGGCGCTGAAGTAAAAGCCTGTGAAATTGCGTCTCACCGACGGCGACATAGCGAGGAAATTCGTGTAAGCCGGTTCGTGACCTTCGATAGCCTTCGTCAGCGCCTCTATCTGTTCGTCGGTGATTTTCTCCGGCGGCGGGGCGTCATTTGCCGTTTTTCTTCGCTTCCTCGACCCTTGCCCTGCCCTGCTCCGTCATCAACCCCCGCTCCTCCAGAGATGCGACAAGCGCCTTATTTGTCTCGGACCATTTGCTGCCCTTCCGTCGGGGCGACAGATACCTGAGATAAATTCTGTCGTCAATGCTTTTCATCAGCGAATCGACCCAGCCGAAACAAAGCGCTTCCTCCAACGCGTCCTGATACGAGAGCGTTTTCGGCCCGCCTGCCTTTCCGAAGACAAGCCAGACGCTCCCGCTCGTCGCGGCGTTCTTTTTAAGCCATTCCCTGAAATCCTCCCGCGTGGCAAACAATAACTCTTCGGGCATATTACTGTCCTCTTTTATTTATCAGATGGCTTCATTATATTCCATAATCGCCCAAAATCAACCGTTTTTCGCCAAAACAAAAGGGCAGACAGCCGTCCGCCCTTTCCGCATATTGCTTTTATCTTCTTCTGCCGAAAATCCGCAGCAGGCTTAAAAACAGATTGATGAGGTCCAGATACAGCCTCAAGGCGCCGAGGATCGCGACCTTTTCATACATTTCGGGCGTCAGACTCGCCGACTCGTAGATTCGTTTGAGCGCCTGTATATCGTAAGCCGTCAGTCCGGAGAAAACGAACACACTGACGAAGCTGATGATGTACATAAGCGACGAGCTGCCGATGAAAATGTTGACGACCGTCATGATGATGATCCCGAACAGAGACATGATGAGAAAGCGCCCAATCGGGGACAGATCCTTTTTTGTCATATAGCCGAACAGCCCCATGACGGCGAACAGGCCCGCCGCTGCGAAAAACACCGTGTAGATCGACTCCGGCGTGTACACCAAAAAAATGAGTGACAACGTCACGCCGTTGACGAGCGAAAAGACGATGAGACCCGTATACGCCGCCCCGACGCTCAAAACCATAATCCGCCGCGACAGGAAAAAGACGAGGATGGCTTCAAGTACCATCAAAATGAACAGCCCGGACATGTTGGTGATGATCGCGTTGATAAAAGGCGGATACGACGCCACGCCGTAAGCCGTCAGCGCCGTGACGATCAGCGCCCCGGCCATGTTGAAAAATACACGGGAAAAGAACGTACGCTGCGAAATCTCGGAATACATAAATGTCACCTCACAGATACATATATACTAACATTAATCGATTTTATTGAATTATTCATCACAAAATTGTTAA
>CAZJCH010000407.1:0-2686 GCA_964544005.1 uncultured Papillibacter sp. | reverse complement strand
GCGTTTGCCGCCCAGTCCATCGCCGTGGCCCGCGATCTCGGCTTTGACATGTCGAAGGTCAACTTGAACGGCGGCGCGCTGGCCATCGGCCACCCCGTCGGCTGCTCCGGCGCCCGCATCATCGTCACCCTCGTCCACGAGATGCTCAAGCACGACGACTGCAAGCGCGGCCTCGCCACCCTCTGCATCGGCGGCGGCATGGGCGTTGCGACGATCTGGGAAAAAGTATAACACTAGCGACACATACTCCCCGCTACCGATCAAGGCTGCGGGGAGTTTTTTATGCACATGCGGCGTTACGCGGGACAGGCGGCGGGGATTCTCAGCCGCTCCCGTATTTGGAACTCTCGCCTGAAAAATTCGTCTAACTCATATCTGTCCAAATTATGTTAGGATTGGTGAATGGTGAAATATGAAAGGATATAAAATCATCGCGGTGCTGCTGGCGGCACTGTTGATAGCAGCGCTGGCGGGGTGCCAACAGCCTTCGGCGCCGACGCCGGACGCCTCGTCGGACATATCGTCGACGCCTATGCATAGCCAATCGCCCAGCCAGTTGCCGGAGCCATCGCCGGAGGCGCCCGAGACCCCCTCAGAAGAACCGTCTGCCGAGCTGCCGCCCACGCCCGGTTCGTCGGAATCACCGGCGGCGCAGACTATGGATGTCATCGTCTATTATTTGAAATCAGTCAATCAGGTTATCTACCTCGTCAGGGAATCTCATACGCTGCCCAAATCCGAAGGAATGGCGCGGGCGGCCCTGAACGAGCTGATTTCCGGTACGCCGACGACGGAAGGCGCTTACCGGGTGCTGCCGGCCGACACAAAAATACTGGGGATCACGATAGAAGACGGGCTGGCGACCGTCGATTTCTCAAAGGAGGTGCTGTCCGCCAATGTGGGCGCTGACGGCGAGGGCCTGGGGATCGACAGCATCGTCAATACCCTGACCGAGTTCTCTTCAATCCGGCAGGTGGCGTTTACCGTGGAGGGCTCCGCCGAGAACGGAATGGATTGGTGGGGACATGTCGGGCTCTACGAGCAGCCCTTTACGCGTCATATCGGCATGGTCTGGGAGCCGGCCATCTGGGTGACCTCTCCGGCTGCAGGTGATAAGGTCGCGAGCCCGATAAATCTTCACGGGAGCGCGTCTGTATTTGAAGGCACTGTCAACTACCGGCTGAAGGATGATGCCGGAAATATTCTGGCGGAGGGCTTTACCACGGCGCTCATGTACGAGTTTCACCGCGGAGACTTCGACGCGTCAATCCCATTTGAACCCACGACCGCCGGCAAGGGCCAGCTGGAGGTTTTTACGCAAAGCGGAAAGGATGGGAGCGAAATCGACAAGGTGATCATTCCCATCACGTGGTAGCTTGGCCGGGCGCTTCCTCATATGCTTTTAGTGAAGGGGGGGATGTTTCGTATATAAGCGAAACGTCCCTTTTCCCGTGCGGTATTATATGATAGTATGTAACAAATTCTGTATACGGATAGGGTGTCAGGTTGGAGAATTTTGTCGCACCGGAAATACCGGAATACGCGGGGTATATTGTTAAGAAGTCCCTTGGCGCAAGGGTGAAAGCAAACTCTGTCGAATGGTCGGCGGGAGGGCTGTTCAATAAGGTCTATGACGTTCATACGACAGAAGGCAGCTTCATGCTGAAAATCGAGTGCGACAGGATATTTTTCTCGACGCGTCAAGAACAGATTAAAAACGAGGTCGCGGGCAGGGAATTATTCAAGGCGGCGGGCATACCGTGCGCGCCGGTACTGGCGTATGACGTCACAAAAAACGACATCGGCGCCAAATATGTTTTTTACGAGCGGATCAGCAACGATATTTTATGGCTCGAGTTTGACCTATATGACGACGCAACAAAGTCGGAAATCCAGCGTCAGGAGAAAGAAATATTCGCAAAAATGCGCACAATAACCGGCACGCATTTTGGCAGCTTAACGCCGTCGGGCATACTGGGCAGGCATGAAACCTGGGGCGAATACAGCAGATATGTGTTTGAGCTGCTGATCCGGGATGGAGAACGCATCGGTATGTTTACGGATGATGAAATCGCCGTATTGACAGAGACAGCAAAAAAAGCGTTTTCATATGCGTCTCGGGAAAATACCGCCCCTTCGTTTGTTCACGGGGATTTTGGGCGCCATAACACGATATGGGGGCACCTGCGCGGCAAGCATGACACGCTGCATGTCATAGATTTCGGGAACGCGTATTTCGGTCTCCCGCGTTTCGACGAGTATATGACGCGGAAGCTTGGGGGTTTGGATGTCACGGGATATGAATCGGATGCCGTCGGGCTTCTATATAAGAACAGTTTTATTTCGGATTTTGAGAGAGTGTGGTGGAGGGAAACCCAGAGGCTGACGGAGGATTATATGCACTGCCTGGACTTTATGACAGCAGGCATCGAGGCGGCAAAAAAAGATACGTCCCGGGCGCACATCACTGCTTTTGTGGATCAGTGCCGGAAAGCTTCAGTCTGAATAAAAACGCTCCCCGCCATCATTTTAAATGGCGGGGAGTTTATCATAACCGGCGCTTGCTGCCGGCTGCCTGTATTAAGGCAAAATGAGCTGTGGTGTGCCCTCGCTGGCCGTTGCCATAATGCCTTCTTCGTCAAACGTGATCTGAAGCGTGAGCTCTTCTCCGTCTCTGTAAACAACG
>CAZJCH010000406.1:2478-2689 GCA_964544005.1 uncultured Papillibacter sp. | reverse complement strand
ACAATTGTTTTTGTGGTATCGCCCGTCTTCATGCGGTACCTCTGAAGCACATGATACGCCACAGCCGTGTGCGTATCGATCAGATATCCGTATTTCTCGAAAACCTCATTTATTGTCGCAACTGTTTCTGCGTCTGAGCATTTACCGGATTCGAAGTCTTCCTTAATGCGCGCCATGATCCGCCCGGAGGCCTCATACCGACCTTCCGAAG
>CAZJCH010000406.1:0-2468 GCA_964544005.1 uncultured Papillibacter sp. | reverse complement strand
AAGCGAGCGCACTCATATACCCTGCGATGAGCCTGTCGTCGCCGTCGGAAAGCTCATACAAAAGGCGTTCCAGGTTGCTGGAAATCAGTATGTCCATTGACGGCGAAATTGTCGGCATGAACGCCCTGTTCTTATTGTAGACACCTGTTTCGATAAATTCCGTCAAAACATCGTTGCTGTTGGACGCGCAGATGAGCTTACCGACCGGCACGCCCATCATCTTAGCGTAGTACCCGGCCAGGATATTACCGAAATTGCCGGTTGGCACGCAGAAATTGACGCGTTCACCTTTTTTGATTTCGCCGGTTTTTAAGAGATCGCAACAGGCGGATACATAATAGACGATCTGCGGCAAGAGACGTCCCCAGTTGATGGAGTTGGCCGAGGATAGGAAATACCCTTTTCGCGCCAGCTTCCCCCGCAGCTCTTCGTCAGAAAAGATCGCTTTAACGCCCGTTTGGGCATCGTCAAAATTACCGACGACAGCGGAGACGCCGACATTCCCGCCTTTTTGTGTTGTCATTTGCAGCTTTTGGATTTCAGAAACACCATCCTGCGGGTAAAAGACCATGATTTTTGTCCGCGGCACGTCGCGGAAGCCGTCCAGCGCCGCCTTACCGGTGTCACCCGACGTAGCCACAAGGATACACACATCCTTTGTCTCTCCCGTTTTATCTAGCGATGCCGACAGCAGATGCGGCAGCATCTGCAGCGCCATGTCCTTGAATGCGCACGTCGGCCCGTGCCAAAGCTCCAGAAATGACGTCGTTTCGTCTGTCTTCCGAAGAGGGGCGACGCCCGGATGATCAAAACCTTTCGCGCCGTACGCTTTCGACGCGTATTCAGCCAATTCATCGGTACTGAAATCGTCCAGAAACATTTTCATAATAAAGACAGCGCGCTCGATATAAGACATTCCTACCAGCCTCGTGAAATCATCGTCCGATAAAACTGGAAACGCCCCAGGCACGAAAAGCCCCCCGTCCCGCGACAGCCCCTGCGCGATCGCTTGTGCCGCGCTTAATTTTATTGATTTGTCTCTTGTACTCTGATACTGCATGAGGATGGTCCTTTCAACAAGTAGTTTTTAGAACGCGTTTTCCAGATGAATGATCTTAGGATTGGCGGTATCGGTGCCGAGCGGCGCGTAGATTTCTATTACATCAAAACGCGGCTGGAGTTCCGTTTCATGCTGCGTCAGCCATATCTGTGCCGTTTTCCGCAGCCTTTCCTGCTTGTTTCTGTCGACAAATTCGCGCGCCGATGCAAAAGTATCGTTTTTTCTGACCTTCACCTCGGTAAAAACGATAAAGCCGGCGTCTTTGACGATCAGATCGATTTCTCCCCAGCGCGACCGATAACCCATTGCAACGGGTATGTATTTTTTCTTTTTAAGGTATTCAAGCGCGAGCGCTTCTCCCCAGCTCCCCTGTAGTTTCGTATTCATAGGCACCTCCGTTACGTTCGAAAGCTTTGAACCTGTCAGTGCAGCTTTTTCAGGAAGGTCTGCCTGTGTACCGAGGAGGGTCCGAATTTTTTGAGTGATTCGTAGTGTGCTTGCGTCCCGTACCCCTTATGTATATGGAAGCTGTATTCCGGGTACGCCAGTGACAGCTCCCTCATAAACCGGTCTCTGCTGACCTTTGCCAGTATGGAGGCGGCCGCGATGGAGGCCGACTCTCCGTCTCCGCCGACGACGCACCGACTGACATATTGTATTCCCTTTGCGCGGTTTCCGTCAATGAGTGCGATTTCGGGCGCCGGTTCAAGCTGTTTTATTGCTCTGTTCATGGCAAGAAAGGTCGCGTTTAAAATATTCAGATCGTCGATTTCCTGTTCACTGGCCGACGCGACGGCATAAGAAACAGCATTTTCTATGATGACGCAAAACAGGCTTTCACGTTTCTTCGCCGTCAATTTTTTTGAATCGTTCAAACCCTCGATCTGAAGCCCGACCGGCAGTATGACGGCCGCCGCGTAGACCGGTCCGGCAAGGCAACCCCTGCCCGCTTCATCAACGCCGCAAAGAATGCTCCAGCCCTCGGCAAACGCGGCTTTCTCATATTCCCACCAGTCCATATCAACCCTCCGATAAACGGTCTTCAGGCGGTTCTTCGAGCGTTATGCGTCCCAGAAGTCCGGCCCTGAATTCATCCAGCAGGACTGTCGCCATGCGCTCGAGGTCGGCTTCTCCGCCTTTTATTAAGAAACCTCGTTTTTTTGCTGCTTCCTCCAGCAGCTCAAAACCGGTTTTTTCAGCGTTGGGGGTGATTTTATAACGCGTATTCAGCATAGAAGGGCAGATTTCACGAAGGCGCAGCATCAGGTTTGACGCCAGCGCTTCGCGATCGATGACATCGTCTTTGACGGCACCTGTAAACGCGAGGTTTTCTCCGATCTCCCGATTGTCAAATTTCGGCCAGAGTATGCCCGGCGTGTCAAGAAGCTGCATGCCGTTCTCAAGTGTC
>CAZJCH010000405.1:0-2692 GCA_964544005.1 uncultured Papillibacter sp. | reverse complement strand
GGACCTGATGTCCGGCGTGAAGGCCAATGAAGTGAGCGCAGAAGCGGAGCTGACCGGCAGCGATTCCATTGCGATTGCAGATTTTGCCGTGAAGCTATTCCAGAACAGCGCATCTTCCGATGAAAACACCCTTATCTCCCCACTGTCCGTGCTGTGCGCCCTCGCCATGACGGCCAACGGCGCGGGAGGGGAGACCCTCGCGCAGATGGAGGATGTATTCGGGTTGAACATGTCAGAGCTAAACGACTATCTGTACACTTATCTCAATAATTTGCCCGCCGGCGACAAGTACAAGGTCAGCGACGCCAATTCCATCTGGTTCAGGGATGATAAAACGCTGACGGTCGAGAAGGATTTTCTGCAGACGAACGCCGACTATTACGGCGCTTCCGTCTACAAGGCCGTTTTTGATGCAAATACACTGAAGGATATCAATGCCTGGGTTAACAAAAACACCGATGGCATGATCAAAAGCATCCTTGACAGAATCCCGGAAGCCGCCGTCATGTATCTCATCAACGCGCTGGCCTTCGACGCCGAGTGGGAGAGGATTTACAATATAAGTGACGTGCTTGACGGAAGCTTCACGACGGAAGCCGGGGAAAAGAGAAGCGTGGATATGATGTATGCTTCCGAAAATCAGTTTTTGGACGACGGGAGCGCCACGGGCTTTATCAAGTATTACGCCGGCAGGAAATATGCCTTCGCCGCCCTGCTGCCCAACGAGGGTGTTACAGTTGACGATTATATTGCGTCTTTAACCGGCGACAAGCTCATGAGCACGCTGAAAAACGCGCAGAGCGTTGAGGTGGAAACCGCCATACCCAAGTTTGAAAATGAGTATTCCGCAGAAATGAGCGGTATTCTCATGTCAATGGGCATGACCGACGCCTTTGACGGCGAACGCGCGGATTTTTCGGGACTTGGCAAATCAGCGGGCGGCAATATATTCATCGGTCGGGTCATCCACAAGACGTTTATCGCCGTCGATGAGAAGGGCACCAAGGCCGGCGCGGCAACCGCCGTTGAAATGCAGACTTTGTCAGCGCCGATGAACGAGCCGAAGACCGTTTACCTTGACCGCCCGTTTGTCTATATGCTCCTCGACTGCGAGACGAATCTGCCGATCTTTATCGGGACCGTGACGGATATCGGAGAATAGGATAGCATTGTGCATAGAAAAACCCCGCCGGAAGCAGATGATTCCGGCGGGGTTCGTTATAATCAGCGAAAAGGATTCGACGCTTTTTGACCAAGGAAAATTTAAATGCCACTTGCATTTGATTTTTAATGGATTTATCCTTTCTTTTGAGGATATCCTTTAGAACAAAATAAAGGAAATGGATGGTATGAATCCAGAAAAAATTACAGAACTGGAACAGACGATTTGCCGCGACTACGGCAATATCGCGGGTATAGTCGTGCAGAAAAACGGCAAAACGGTATATGAGGGGTATTTCAATGGATACACCGCCGAGCGCGCCCTTCATGTTTTTTCGGTGACGAAGAGCGTTATAAATGCGCTGATTGGCATTGCCATCGATCAGGGTTATCTTGAAAGCGTCGACCAGAAGGTGTTGGAGTTTTTCACGGATTACGCGGTTAAGCGCGGCGAAAAAACGATACAGCGCGTCACAATCCGGGACATCCTGACCATGACCGCGCCGTATAAATATAAGTCGGCGCCGTACACGAAGTATTTTTCAAGTGAAAGCTGGGTAAGAGCAGCGCTCGATTTGCTGGGCGGCATGGGAGAGATCGGCGAATTTCGTTATACGCCCCTTATAGGGCCGGATATTCTGTCGGGCATTCTGACAAAGGCGACCGGCCGATTCACGCGCGATTTTGCCTGTGAAAATCTGTTCGTACCTCTGGGTATCCATGTTGACCGAAATATCGTGTTTCATAGTAAGGAAGAGCAGCTTGCCATCATGACGAAAGCGCATAACATCAGCGGCTGGGTCGCTGACCCGCAGGGAATCAATACGGCGGGATGGGGCCTTTTCATGACGCCTGAGGAGATGGCAAAAATCGGCCAGTTGTATTTAAATGGCGGAGCTTGGAACGGCAAGCAGCTCATATCCGCCGAATGGGTGGAGAAAAGCACAAAGGAACAAAGCCGATGGGGTGAGCTTAAGTATGGCTACCTGTGGTGGATCCTTGACGAAAAAGAGCACAGCTATGCTGCTTTGGGTGACGGCGGAAATGCGATCTACGTGAACCCGTCGAAAAACCTGGTCATTGCCGTCGCTTCGCTGTTCGTGCCGCGCCCCAGGGACAGGATTGCTTTTATCAAAGAATATCTGGAACCGCTGTTTGATAATCAGCAACATGAGTAAATACACCGCCCTGTGGGAATATGTACGGGAGCGAGGCGACGCCTCCTTCAAGCTGACCTTTGACGAAATCAGCAAAATCGCCGGCGTGCCGCTGGATCACTCCTTTCTGAACTATAAAAAGGAGCTTGCGGCGTACGGGTATCAGCTTGGTAAGATTTCCATGAAGGAACAAACGGTATTTTTCAAGAAAACGGACTGATGCCGAGGTACATCTGAAGCCGATGCAGCGGGCTTTCGGCGGTTATCCTGTACAGCGTGTTTCCGTGAGAATAAATGCCGCTGTTGGTGTCAACCAGATACGTGTTTCCGCCGACGGTAACCTCCCGATTGAAGCTGTATTCCTCCGTACCCTC
>CAZJCH010000404.1:0-2702 GCA_964544005.1 uncultured Papillibacter sp. | reverse complement strand
CATGGAGCTTATTTACCCGATGTCCTCGGCGCTTGATTACCTTGACCAAACGGCGGTCATCTTCCTCAATGAACCGACGCGTCTCGGCGAGCGGGTAAAGAATTACTTGTGGCAGCTTGGCGAGGACAGCAGAACGCTCCTGGAGGCGGGCGTCATCGACAGCAGCCTTGTCCGTTTCACCCTGAGCTGGGAGGAGTTCTGCGAGAAAATCGAGGATTTTCCCGTTGTCATGGCAGAGAGTTTTACCGGGAGCAAGTACCCGCTGCGGCCGAGGGGTATCCTTAATATTTCGGCAAAACAGCTGCCCTCATACGGCGGGAGCCTTGAGACAGCCGCCGGCGATATCGCCCATTATTCTGGTACGGGGTATAGAACTGTCGTGCTCTGCCAGGACGACCGCCGGGGAAAAATACTCTCGGAGTATCTGAGGGAGCGCGGCATCTCCATCTCTGTCGACTATATGCTGAATGAACTGCCGGCCGCCGGCAGCTGTGTCATAACAAAAGGCGCGCTTTCCGCGGGAATGGAATACCCGAATGCCAGACTCGCCGTCATCACGGAGGGGCAGTTCGTAGAGCCTGTATCCCTGAGGAAGAAGCGGAAGCCGCTTCCGTCAAATCGAGAGCGGCTGCAGAGCTTTACAGACTTATCGCCCGGTGACCTCGTCGTACACGAACACCATGGGATCGGGCGCTATGTCGGCATATTCAAGATGCCAGTGGACGGCATTGAAAAGGATTATGTGAAGATCGCTTACGCCGGAACGGACAGCCTTTATGTCCCCGCAACACAGCTTGACCTGATAACAAAATACATCGGCGGAGGCGAGGACGCGCCGATTAAGCTCTCGAAAATGGGCGGCTCCGATTGGACAAGGGCCAAAACACGCGCTAAAAGCGCGGCTAAGGATATGGCAAAAGAGCTGCTTGAAATGTACGCCGAGCGCCAGAGGCTGAAAGGCCATGCTTTTGCCCCTGACTCCGTCTGGCAGTCAGAGTTTGAGGAGAAGTTCGGATACCAGGAGACGGACGACCAGATCAGGAGCGTGGAAGAAATCAAAGCCGATATGGAACGGCCTGTTCCGATGGACCGGCTCCTCTGCGGCGATGTCGGTTACGGCAAGACCGAGGTGGCGCTGCGCGCGGTGATGAAATGCGTCCTGGACGGGTACCAGGCGGCTATCCTAGTGCCGACGACGGTTCTGGCGCAACAGCACTATATCACCGTTATGCGCCGGTTCGCCGGATATCCCATAAAAACAGAAGTCTTAAGCCGCTTCCGTTCACCGGCGCAGATTAAAAGCGCCGTTAAGGAAATCGAAACCGGTGCGGTCGACGTCGTTATCGGCACGCACCGACTGCTTCAGAAGGATGTTGTGTTTAGCAAACTCGGGCTTCTGATCGTCGACGAGGAGCAGCGATTCGGCGTCACGCATAAGGAGCGTTTAAAGGAGATATCGCGTCAGGTCGATGTTCTGACCTTGTCCGCGACGCCCATACCAAGAACGCTGAACATGGCGCTTTCCGGCATTCGCGATATGTCGACGATCGAAGAACCGCCGAGAGACAGACAGCCTGTTCAGACCTATGTCCTGGAGCACGACTGGGGCATCCTGTGCGACGCCATCAGGCGCGAGATATCGCGCGGCGGGCAAGTTTACTATATCCACAACCGCGTGGATAACATTGAGCGGGTCGCATCACGCCTGTCTGCCATGCTGGAGGACATCTCCGTCGCCGTCGGACACGGGCAGATGGATGAGGAATCGCTGAGCGCTGTCATGGAACGGATGGCTGCAGGCGAGATCCAAGTGCTCGTCTGTACGACCATCATAGAAACGGGAATCGATATTCCAAACGTCAACACCCTCATCATCGAAGACGCCGACAAACTGGGGTTATCCCAGCTGCATCAGATCAGGGGCCGGGTCGGCCGCTCACCGCGCCGCGCCTTTGCCTACCTTACCTTCCGCCAGGGAAAGGTCCTGACGGAGATCGCCGAAAAACGGCTGTCCGCCATCCGGGAATTTGCCGAATTCAACTCCGGTTTTAAAATCGCAATGCGCGACCTTGAGATACGCGGCGCGGGCAACCTGCTGGGCGCCGAGCAGTCAGGCCACATGGTGAGCGTCGGTTATGATATGTACTTAAAGCTTCTGGAAGAAGCCGTGCTTGAAGAAAAGGGCGAAAAACCGGAAAAACGGGCGGACTGTGCCGCAGACCTTTCCGTTTCTGCAAATATTCCAGAGAAATATGTACCGTCCGGTGAACAGAGAATGGACCTTTATCGCCGAATTGCCAGAATCCGCACGGAGGAGGATGCCGATGATATGATCGCCGAGCTCATTGACCGGTACGGCGATCCGCCGAAAGAAGCGATCGCACTCGTTTCGATCGCCCTGCTGCGCGGCGAAGCGACAAAGTCCAACATATCCGAGATATCACAAAAATCCGGGTATCTGCGCCTGAGATTAAACGAATTCGACATGAACCGCATTTCAGCGCTTTACGACAAGCCCGAGTACAAAGGACGCGTCAGAATTGAAGCTGGCGCTGTTCCGGTCATATCTCTGAAGCTTCGTTCATCGAAAGTTGTCGATGAGGCGACAAAATTTGTCCGGGACTACGGAAGCGCGCTATAAACGGCTTCATAGCGACGAAAAGGTAAATAAAAGAATGTGGTTAGATACAAAGCGCAGGAAC
>CAZJCH010000403.1:1450-2705 GCA_964544005.1 uncultured Papillibacter sp. | reverse complement strand
GGCCGTTACCGCCACCCCTATCTTGGGGTATGCTGTCTTAACACGATAAGCCTATTAATTTATTCCGTTTTGTCCTTTAGGTATGCTTCACCTGATGTCGGAGTGTTCCCATAAAACGGGTTGAGCGAAATCGTGAAATGCAGGATGGGGCGATGCAGTTCTATAATCGATAGCGGCAAATGCTTAACCCCCCCCGGCATGAAAATAATTGAGGTCTTCGTCAACCTGTGCAGTTCTCCGTTTATGCCGATCTCAATCACGCCGCCGAGATCGTATGGATCATCAGGATTTGAACCCAGAAAGCCGATCATTTCATCAAATGAGTGGATGTGCTCATTATGTTTGAGCAGGGGCCGTGCATCCGAGGCGCTGAGATACCATGACGTATTCATTTGAAATGCGCCGGGTACGACGTTTGCATCCATCCATAGGAGGCGCTGTGCATACGTCTTGTAAAATGCTTTAAAATCCTCGCTCATTGTCGCAGGTTCCTGGAGCGTCTGCACAATGTACTTTCCGAATTCCCCATCGGTGTTCATTACAAAATCAGCCATTAATACACTAAACCCCAGCGCGCTGCAAACCCATCATGATTATTCAAGATGCTATGCGCCAAATTCCCTTCCCCTTCATAGTCTGCTTGCATATTTTTCAGTTTGTTTCGATCTATGAATCAGGAGATTAAGACTTTACGCAATACAAATAACTGAAGTCATGGTTCCCTGTGGGGTACATCTGTATTCCGTCTATGCCCTTCGCGCATGAGACCATAAACTGCATATTGAAGATTCCTAAATAAGGAATTTCCTTCGCAACTATTTCCTGGATTTGTTTGTAGATTTTTTCGCGCTCCGCAGCGTCAACAGTTACGAAGGCTTTGTCATACAATGCCTTTACCTCAGCGTTATTATAGTTTGCTCTGTTGCCGGTCGAAGTCGGATAGAAGTAGGTCTTGGATGTAACGGCTTTTAAAGTCCATGCACCCGAGTATACGATCATCTGGGATTCCGTATTTCCCAGTTTTGTATATGACGCAATTCCGGGGGAGTCAGTCTCAAAGACTTTGCATTTAATACCTATCTCCTCGAGATTTGCCTGAATGATCTGTGCATTCTTGATGGGGTCGACCATAGCCGCGACAATTTCAACTTCTTCGCCCTTGTAGCTTGACTTGGCCAGATATTCCTTCGCCTTTTCAAGGTCACGGGGGATGATCGGGAGGTCCGCGTTCTTAAACTCGGTCTTGTAGCCCCAA
>CAZJCH010000403.1:0-1440 GCA_964544005.1 uncultured Papillibacter sp. | reverse complement strand
GTACCGCTGTCAACAGGTACGCCATAGCCGCTTCTTGTGATGGCAACGCAGTCGTCCCTGTTGATTGCGGACGCTACCGCCATCCTGAAGTTAATGTCGGCCATGAGCGGGTTGTTCATATTAAAGGCAAGATAGGCCGTGTTGTTCAATATGAAATCAATCGTCTTGAGTTCAGGGTTTGCCTGCACGATCGGTGTATCGTTGATGTCCAGCTGGTATGCGATATGCGCTTCGCCGTTCTCGAGCATAATCAGCCTGGCGCTTAATTCCTGGACATACCTGAATGTTATGGTCTTAGTAACCGGTATTTCGCCCCAGTAGTTGTCATTGCGTGTCAGCTTAACATATTCGTTTGTGACTAATTCCGAGACGATCCAGGGACCGGTTCCAATCTCTGTGCCATGGTTAGGATCTGTCTCGACTGCTTTCCTGTTGAGTATACACGCCTGCGGTGTTGCCATATTATCTATGAAGTCAACATTGACTGCTTTCAGAGTAATATTGATTTCCGTATCACTAACGACCTCATATGATTCAACTTCGTTGTAATAGTTGAAGGACATAGAGCCGGTGGATGCTTTCGCCCTGTCAATTGTGAAAGCGACATCATCCGCCTTGAATTTTTCACCGTTGTGGAAATAGACATCGTCACGAAGCTTGAAATTGAAGTGCTGCATATCAGCGGATTTCCACGAGGTAGCCAGCGCCGGGGCATAGTCGTTATCAACCGTGAGCTTAGCAAGGTTGCTGAATACCATATTGCATATCCATGCGCTCTGGGGTACGTTGAAGGCAGGATTTCCGACGTCGATCAGGGGGAACTTGTCGCCGCCCAGAACCACAAGGTCTTCAACGAACTCAGCTTCCTTCGGGGGCGGCTCAGCAGACGGCATATTCTCTCCGCTTGCTGTAGTCGGTGATGGTGCCGAAGCAGTTTCCGTCGGATTGTTGCTCGCCTGCGGCTTCTCATTATTACAGCCAGCGAAAAGGGAGAGGCAGAGTACGAAACATAGGATCAATGCCAGTGCTCGCTTTGTTTTCATGTTACCTTCCTCCATTTTAATAATCCGGGATCAACTTAACGATACATTCAAGTTGCACAAAAGTAAAGTTCAAAATAGGCGCCAATATGTCACATTTATGCTTCATGGTAGCTTTTATGTGACATATTGACGCTGAATTCACACTTTACTTTCTTAGATTATGATTGTATCTTTATACCGAAAAACAACTCCATGCGTCAGGCAGAAAGGAGCCACTACATGAGCGGCAAACTATACATAGAATCTGAGAATACGCTACCTGTATACGACGAATGTGACATTCTGGTAGTCGGCGGCGGCTCCGCGGGCCACTCTGCCGCGATCGCTGCAGCACGCGCAGGGGCGAAAAACATCATCCTCATGGAACGCTATGGTTACATGGGCGGAGATGTCACGG
>CAZJCH010000402.1:0-2720 GCA_964544005.1 uncultured Papillibacter sp. | reverse complement strand
GAAACCATTCTGAAGGATACGCCGGAGGACAGGCAGACGGTGCTGTTTTCAGCGACAATGCCGCCGGCGATTTTAAAGCTGACGCGTGAATTCCAGAAGGACCCGCAGCTGATTGAAATCGATAAAGATTTGGTGACGATTGAGGATATAGAGCAGACTTATATTGAGGTGCCCCACAATAAAAAGAAAGAGGCGCTTGTCGCTCTGATACGGTTCCACGAGCCAAACCGCGCTATCATATTTTGCAACACCAAGAAAATGGTGGATGAGCTGACAGAACTGCTGCTCAGCCAACATATCAGTGCGGAGAGCATTCACAGTGACATCAAGCAATCTCAACGGACGTCTGTGATGCAGGGCTTCAAGCAGGGCCGGACCTCAATTCTCATCGCAACGGATATTGCCGCCCGCGGTATCGACGTGAGCGATGTGGATTTTGTCATCAACTTCGATATACCGGCAAATTCCGAATATTATGTGCATCGTATCGGCAGAACAGGGCGCGCCGGAAAGTCCGGGCGCAGCATAACCCTGTGCAGCGGCCGACGCGAGGTTTACGCCATGCGCGGCATCGCATCTGATGCCAAATCCGTCATCGCCCGAACCGAGCTGCCTACCACCTCTGAAATCAGAACAATCAACGATGCTAAGCTATTACGCGTGATGGAAGAGGCGCTGCAGGATGATCTGCTGCCGGCTTACATCGAGCTTGCCGGACAGTTGATCGGGCGCGGATACGCAGCCGAGACCATCGCCGCAGCCGCGATGCAGCTCAAATTCGCGAATGATGCGCCGCCTGTCGAGATATCTGCTCCGGAGCCGCGGGAAACACGGAACGAGTCGCGGCGCGAACCGTTCGCGGCACCCAGGACAAAAATCAGAGCGGACAGCTTTAAACCGAAGCCATCTAAATACGAGACGATCCTTCTTGATATCGGGTCCAGCCATCGCACAGCCGCCAATCATATCGTCGGCGCGATTACCGAGCGCTCAGGACTATCGGGACGCGACATCGGGAAGGTGGAGATATTCCCCGACCAGTCCGTCGTCGAGATTCCTGCGGGCAGCGGCGATGAGGTGATTGCAGCGCTGAAGGGCTGTAAAATCAGCGGCAGGCCAGTGACAATAGAAAAGCTGGCATCGAATCCAAATAAAAATAAGCGCAGACTTTGAGGATCAAGTTATGATCGTCAGAAAGCCGATTGCCTTGCAATTGGCTTTTAATGTTTTATGTGGTAAAATAAAGAACAACAACAGATGAGGGCTTGATTATGGAGATAAAAAACTACACAAAGACCGATGACGAGCAGCTTTTTGACATGATGCGCGATGAGGGCGAGGATTGGGCCTGCTATTACGCAGAGACCGGAATCGGAAGGTATAAAAAGGCGCTGCGGAATTCACGCACCTATGTTGCGTATGAGGGAGCTGTCCTTTGCGGTTATGTCAGATGCAGAGAGGACGACGGGTTCGGCGTATATATATACGACCTTCTTGTGAGGAGGGCATACCGCGGACATGAAATCGGCCGAAAGCTGATGGAGTGGGTGCGCAGCGAACATCCTGACGACGTTGTTTATGTGATGAGCGGCGTTGACGGGTATTATGAAAAGCTGGGCTACAGCCGCGAGGGTTCGATTTTCAGCATCACAAAATAATATGACATACAGCTGTCAGATATTATGTGTTACAGTCAGTGCAGAAACTGAGGTGGACATATGGGCGCTGAGTACATCAGCCTGATCCATGACAATCTAAGCAGCGAGCATTTGTGCTGCGCTGTCGCCGAGAAAAAGCATCAGGGCGGCGTCAGCATGAAAAGAGCGTGGTTGAGTGAACGCCTGAGCGAAGGGCACGTGTTCCGGAAGCTGAATGAAAAGGGTAAGGTTTTTATCGAGTACGCACCGGTTGAAAAGGCATGGGTTCCAGTCGTCGGAGAGAACTATATCTATATCTATTGCCTGTGGGTTTCGGGAAGCTTTAAGGGTAAAGGCTACGGAAAGGATTTGCTGGAATATTGCATCGCTGACGCGAAGCGGCTGGAGAAAGCGGGTATCTGCGCTATCAGCGCAATAAAGAAGAAACCGTTTCTGTCCGACAGAGGCTTTCTGGAGAGGTTTGGGTTTAAAACGGTCGATACGATAGGTAGCGAGTATATTTTATCGGCTTTGTCCTTCGATGGAACAAAGCCGCGTTTTGTGGACAACGCGAAAATGCAGAGCATCGCAGATCAGGATTTGACGGTTTATTACGGTATGCAGTGCCCGTACATACCGAACTGTATTGAGCAGATTGAAGGCTACTGCAAAGCGAATAATATACCTTTAAAGCTGATACCGGTCGACACGCTGGAAAAAGCCAAGGCCGTGCCTTGTATCTTCAACAACTGGGCTGTCTTTTACGGCGGCAGATTTGAGACGGTGCATCTGCTGAACGAGGGGTATTTGAAAAAGCTGCTGGGGCGATAGGCAAAAAAGCAGAGTTGGATAATACTGTAAATGGAAAATAATGTTGACAGCTTACATTGCATGGGAGTACTCTATATGTGAACATATCGCTATGGCGGACAGCACAGCATTTACAATCGATGAATTGGAGGTTTAATCATGAAAAATATCGAACGGGATGAACTGGTTCAGATCATGACTAAATTCGCCGGATCGGGCTGGGATTTGATCGACACGCCGTCGAAGGCGTGGCTGAACGGCAGCGGTGACAAG
>CAZJCH010000401.1:0-2740 GCA_964544005.1 uncultured Papillibacter sp. | reverse complement strand
ACCTTCAAAATGCTGGGCAGTGTCGGCACACAGTTTGACTATTCCGTTTTTGTCGACGGAGAAGACGATTTTGCCAAGACGATCTGCGTCATGGCTTATATCGCCATATCGGAAGCGAAAATTTACTATGAAGAAAACCATGACAAATGCGCTTTTGTGAAAAACATTATCTCCGACAATATACTGCCGGGTGACATATATGTCAGGGCCAAGGAACTGCACTTCGTGACGGATATCCCGCGCGTTATCCTGGTTATACGTCAGGTCGGCCGGGCGGAAGTCGCCGCCATTGAGCTTCTGCAGAGCCTTTTCTCCGATAAGCAGCATGATTTTGTCATCTCTGTCTCGGAGACGGATATTGCCTTAATCAAAGAGGTAACATCGGTTATCGATACAAAGTATGTCCTGAAGCTGGCGGCGACCATTGAGCACAAGCTCGGGGAGGAGCTTGGGCTTAAAACAGTCATTGGTATCGGAACACCGGCGAAGCATCTCCGGGAGCTGGCCGACCGATACAAGGAAGCGCAGGTCGCCATTGACGTCGGAAAGGTCTTCGACACGGAAAAGACGATCATCAATTATGAAAACCTCGGCATCGGGCGGCTCATTTATCAGCTGCCGACGACGCTTTGCGAGATGTTTCTTTCAGAGGTGTTTAAGAAAAACCCCATAGAGTCTCTCGATCAGGAAACACTTTACACAATCAACAAATTTTTTGAGAACAATCTCAACGTATCCGAGACGTCCAGAAAGCTGTTCGTGCACAGGAATACGCTTGTGTACAGGCTGGAAAAAATCAAGAAACTGACCGGGTTAGACCTCCGGGAATTCGACCATGCCATTGTTTTCAAGGTGGCGCTCATGGTCAAGAAATATCTGAATTCGCAGGAGTCAAAATATTAACAGGGATTTGTGACGCGCCTTTCGGAATTCGGTGCGGTGCGTCAGAGGTATATACATGGTTCAACTTATCGATGTGTTCAAGTCTTATGAAAACGGTACGAAAGCGCTCCGGGGTGTCAGCTTCAAACTTGAGTCCGGGGAGTTTTCCTTTCTTGTCGGACCCTCAGGTTCCGGTAAATCGACAATTATTAAGCTCATCACCGGGGAGATCGCACCCACTGACGGTACGGTCATCGTTAACAGCTTCAGTCTCAATAACATCAAGATGAGCAAAATGCCGTATCTGCGCCGGTCTGTTGGCGTCATATTCCAGGATTTCCGGCTGATAGCAAAGAAGACGGTTTATGAGAACGTCGCTTTTGCCATGCACGCGATCGGCGCTACTCCGAGGGAAATCCGAAAGCGTGTTCCATACGTGCTTGATCTGGTCGGACTTGATCTGAAGGCAAAAATGCGCCCCTTTGAGTTATCCGGCGGCGAACAACAGCGCGTCGCCATTGCGCGGGCGCTTGTCAATAACCCCAACCTGATCATTGCCGATGAACCAACCGGCAATCTTGACCCGGCGCGCAGCCTGGAAATACTGATGCTTCTTCAAAAGATAAACGAGCTCGGCACAACGGTTCTCGTCGTCACGCATGAAAAGGCGCTTGTCGATTCGTTTTCAAAGCGCGTCATCGCCATCGACAACGGCAGGATCATCAGTGACAGAATGGACGGATATTATAACTATGAAGAGGTATAACACAGCTTATTACATAAGGGAGGGCGTCAGCGGCATCTTCGCGCATGGTTTCATGTCCTTTGCCTCTGTTTGTATCATTATCGCCTGTCTCATTATCATGGGCAGCTTTACGCTTTTAGCTTTCAATGTGAACGCTGTTATCGCCGAATTCAAGCAGCAGAACCAGCTGACGGCGTATGTCAACGAGACGCTGACGGTTGAAGAGGCCAGCGCGCTGGAGAGTAAGATTGAAAGTCTTGCCAATGTCGAACGCGCGACATTTATCTCCGGTGAAGATGCGATGGAGAAATTCGTGAGCAAGTTCCAGGACAAGACGATGTTTGAGGATATCGACACGACGTCTGTTCTGCGCAACAGGTTTTACGTCTTCACGCGCGACATCACGCTGACCGAGCAGACGCAGAACGAGCTTCTCGAGATCGACGGCGTTGCCAGCGTCATTGCCAACCTGGCCGTCGCCAAAGGCCTGACGACGGTTTCCAGCATCGTCAGCGGTGTCTCGTTCGTTATTGTTACGATACTTCTCGTCATATCGCTTTTTATCATGTCCAACACGATCAAGCTGGCGACGTTCGACCGGCGCGATGAGATCGCCATAATGAAAATGGTTGGCGCGACAAACAACTTTATACGATGGCCATTTATATTCCAGGGATTCATCCTGGGTGTCGTCGGCTCACTCACCGCGTTTATTGCCCAGTGGATCATCTATCAGGTTGTGACATCCACGATGTTTAAAGCCAGCACATTAAGCTTTATCACGACGATTCCTTTTTCTTCGGTCGCTATCCCGATGTTTCTCATTTTTGTCGCCGTCGGCTTCGGCGTCGGCGTTGTCGGGAGCATGATGGCGATTAAGAACCATCTGAGAGTATAACGGCAGGAACTTTTTTTGCTGATGAGGTATCGTTTATGAAAAAGAAGAAGTGGTTTATCCGGATCGTCGCGATTATTATGGCGATTTTAATGGTGGCATCCGTTCTGTATGCGGTCGTGGGCAGCCTGACGGCCGGTGCCGTGACGCAGAACGAAATCGACAAGCTGAAAAATGAGCAGAAGGAAATTCAAAAACAACTGCAGGAGATCCAGTCG
>CAZJCH010000400.1:0-2760 GCA_964544005.1 uncultured Papillibacter sp. | reverse complement strand
ACCGAGAAACCGTGCACAATTGACTTGGATTTCACCCTGTTGGTAACGATACTGTGTAAGCGTAAAGGCAAGCGGTACCTCGACGTTAGGATAACTGCGTGAGAAAATATACCTCAAGGCTAAAAGTTCTGGCTTGAAAATATGGACGATGAAAAAAGTCCAGCCAGAAAATATGGCCTATCCAAAGGGAAAGGGGTATTGGGATGACAACGCAGGACATCGTACAGGATTATCGGCTGCGGGAATGGGCCCTGATGATAACAGAGCAGCGGGACAGTGGGCAATCGGTACGTAAATGGTGTGAAGGGCACGGTATCAGCGTTAAGACGTATTACTACCGGCGGAACCGGGTTCGAGAAGAAATGGCCGGAGGCGTGACAGCGCCAATAAACAAGACGGTCTTTGCCGCGCTGCCGATGCCGAAGAGTGGATGCGCCGCAATTATCGTACATATCAAAGACGTAACGGCGGAAATCCAAAACGGGGCCGACGCCGAAATGATAGAGAATGTCATAAAGGCGCTTGCAAGGCTATGATTCTGGAAGGTATAGACGCTGAAAACGTATACATTGCCTGCGGGTATACGGATATGCGTAAATCAATAGACGGCCTGGCCGCGACAGTTAAGCAGACCTTCAAGCTTGACCCATTGGCGCGGAACCTCTACTTGTTCTGCGGAAAACGGAATAATCGGTTAAAAGCGCTTTTCTGGGAGGGCGACGGGTTCATACTGTTGTATAAACGACTCGAACGCGGGCGGTATCAGTGGCCGAGAAAGGAATCGGAGGCCCGAACGATAAGCACACAACAGCTCAGATGGCTGCTTGAAGGATTGTCGATTGAGCAGCCGAGAGCTCTTAAAAAAGTGAAAGACCTGGTCATTATTTGAATGCAGAAATTCCTCGTAAATACTATGTTTTTCAGCACTTTTTCATTGAAATTTCTGCCTGGTTATGGTATAATTTAGGCATGAAAGAAGATATTCTGACAACCGAAAAAAGCGATACGGTAGTCATATCGCGCGAAGAATATGACGCTCTTGTTGCGCTTAAAACGCAGTATGCCACTATGGAAAAACAAATAAAGTGGCTGACAGAACAGGTCACACTGAACCGGCAGAAACAGTTTGGCGCATCCAGCGAGAAGAGCGAATATGACTTCAGCCAGGTCTCCATTTTCAACGAAGCGGAGCATTTTGCCGATGAAAAGGCGGAAGAGCCGAAGCTGACTAAAATCAAGGAATACTACCGCAAAACAAGACTGACTACTGATAAACTGCCTCTCGATTTGCCGGAAGAGGTCATAGACTATGAACTCCCGCCGGAAGAGCGTATATGCCCTGAGTGCGGAGAAAAACTTCATGAGATAGGTTCGGAAGTAATCCGTGAAGAATTGAGGATTATTCCTGCCAGCATGAGCACTGTCAAGCATGTCCGGCATACATACGGCTGCCGCTGCTGCGAGAAGCATTCCGAAAAGGCAACAATCGTCAAGGCGCCCGTTGCCGCGCCAGTCATCAAAGGGAGTTTTGCATCGCCGGAGGCCGTGGCTCACATCATGGTGCAAAAATACGTTATGGGTTCCCCGTTGTACAGGCAGGAAAAAGAAATGGCCAGGCAGGGTATCCCGCTTTCCCGGCAGACGATGTCCAACTGGACGATAAAATGCTCCGAGGACTGGCTGGAACCGATATACGAGCTGCTTCACAGGAAACTGATAGAACATACGGTGCTGGCCGCCGATGAAACCGAACTTCAGGTACTGCGAGAACCAGGAAAGACGGCTCAAAGCAAAAGTTATCTGTGGGTATACCGAACAGGAAGCGACGCCGAACATCCGATAGCACTGAGTGAATATCAGCCCGACAGGAGGGCCAAGCGGCCGATTGAGTTTCTGAACGGCTTCAAGGGATATTTACATACGGACGGTTATGATGGATACCATAAGCTGCCCGAGGATATCACGGTAGTCGGTTGCTGGTCTCATGCGCGAAGATACTATGACCAAGCCCTGAAGACTCTTTCCGAGAAAGACCGCGAGGGTACGAACGCTCTTCGCGGCAAAAGATATTGTGACAAATTGTTCGCCATCGAGAAGAAGCTTACCGACTGTTCGCCCGATGAGCGTTACAAGAAGCGTCTGGAACTGGCGAAGCCTGTTTTGGACGAATATCATAATTGGCTGTTGTCCTTCGGGGATATCGGCAAGAACTTATTCGGCAAGGCGGTCAACTACTCCCTCAGCCAGTGGAAATATCTCGAAAACTATCTCCTCGACGGTCGCCTGGAAATCAGTAACAACCGAACCGAACGAACCGTTAAGCCGTTTGTTATCGACAGAAAAAACTTCCTTTTTTCGAACACGCCCCGCGGCGCAAAGGCCAGCGCGGTCGTTTTCAGCCTCATCGAAACGGCCATTGAGAACGGTCTGAATCCGTTTGACTATCTCGTTTACGTTTTCAAAAATGCGCCTAACTGGGATATTCATCATAACGAGGCCAATCTGACCCTTCTTCTGCCGGAAAATGTGCCCGATTATATCAAGGCGCCGGCTGGAAAGGTGTACCCTCCGGCTTGACGCTTACGGACAAAGCCCTGAATCGGGCTTTGTCCTCTTTTGCAGTAAAATAAAATCGAAGCGCAATAAATATCTTTTAAAATTGCTAAGGATATTGAGGCATAAAAAAACGAACTCTTTCGAGTTCGTCTTTTTTATGTTGGCATCTACCTATCGTCCCGGGCCGTCGCCAGCCAAGTATTG
>CAZJCH010000399.1:1439-2772 GCA_964544005.1 uncultured Papillibacter sp. | reverse complement strand
GCAAGAAGGAAGCCGCAAAAAAGACGGCTCCAGCCGGCAAGAAGGAAGCCGCAAAGAAGACAGCTTCAGCCGGCAAGAAGTGATGAAAGTCACGGTTATCGGTGCGGGGCTGGCCGGCTGTGAGGCGGCGTGGCAGCTGGCGCGGCAAGGAATCAAGGTTGAGCTAATAGAAATGAAGCCGGAAAAAAAGACGCCCGCACACGTATCTGATGATTACTGCGAGCTGGTCTGCTCGAATTCCCTGCGCAGCGACGCGCGCACCAACGCCGTCGGGCTTCTGAAAGAGGAGCTGCGCCGTCTCGGTAGCCTCGTTATGGAATGTGCCGATATGACGCGCCTTCCGGCAGGCGGCGCATTGGCCGTCGACAGGACAGGCTTTTCAAAAATGGTCACCGATAAAATCAAGAACCATCCGGATATTTACTGTGTATCGCGAGAGCAGACGTCCATACCGGATGACAGGGTCATTATCGCAACGGGACCGCTGACTTCGAACGCTCTTGCCGGACAGATCGGCGCGCTCCTGGGCGGTTCACGGTATTTGAGCTTTTATGACGCCGCGGCGCCCATCGTCACCTATGAGAGCATCGACATGGAGCACGCGTATTATGCCTCCCGGTATGGTAAGGGGACGGCAGACTATATCAACTGTCCGATGGATAAGGATGAGTATATAGCGTTTCAGGCAGCGCTCGGCTGTGCCGAGGAGGCGGAAATGCACGGCTTTGAAGACGCCGGCGTCTTCGAAAGCTGTATGCCGATCGAGGTCATGGCGCGGCGTGGCGTCGATACGATGCGTTTCGGACCGCTTAAACCTGTCGGGCTGCGTGATCCAAAAACGGATTGCGCGCCGTATGCCGTGGTTCAGCTTCGGCGCGACAACGCCGGGGGGACGCTATATAATATCGTCGGGTTCCAGACACATCTGAAATTCGGGGAACAAAAACGTGTATTTTCCATGATTCCGGCGCTGAAAAACGCGGATTTCGTCCGGTATGGCGTCATGCACCGCAATACCTACCTCGATTCACCACGTCTGCTGGATAGGTATTACAGGTTGAAAAGCGCGCCGCATATCAGCTTTGCAGGGCAGATGACAGGCGTGGAGGGATACGTCGAATCGGCAGCCTCGGGGCTGCTGAGCGGTATCGAAACAGCGCGCGAAATGCTGGGGCTGCCGCCCGTCGATTTTCCACAGGAAACGGCGATCGGTGCGCTGGCTCTGTATGTATCCGGAGGTTCCGTGTCGGCTTTCCAACCGATGAATATCAATTTCGGCATCATCAGCCCGCTGCAGCAAAGAGTCAGGGGGAAGAGAGATAAGAATCTGGCC
>CAZJCH010000399.1:0-1429 GCA_964544005.1 uncultured Papillibacter sp. | reverse complement strand
GGAGGAGAGCCTGAAAGCTAAAGCTTTCGGACTGAAAGGAAGGGCTTGACTGTGAAAATTATCGTAGACGCCATGGGTGGAGACAATGCGCCGGACGAAATCGTAAAAGGCGCAGTTTTAGCTGCTGAGGAATACAAAATTGAGATTACCCTGACAGGCAGGGGAGAAGAAATTCTCAGGTCCCTGGAGAAAATGGGCCGAAAGGAGCTGCCGAAGGGGATAGAGATCATGAATGCCAACGAGGTCATCACCATGGAAGAGGACCCCGTCACGGCGATTCGGGAAAAGAAGGACTCATCCATGTCCGTCGGTCTCGCCATGCTGCGGGACGGGCTCGGTGACGCCTTTGTCTCCGCCGGAAGCACGGGCGCTCTTTTGTCGGGTTCGACGCTCCTGATCAAGCGCATCCGCGGCATTCGCCGCGCCGCGTTGGCACCTGTCCTGCCGCTTAATGAAAAAGGCGTCGTCCTTATCGATTGCGGGGCAAATGCCGAGTGCACGCCGGAATACCTGCTGCAGTTCGCGTTCATGGGTACGTTTTACGCCGAACGTGTTCTGAAGATCAACAGGCCGCGCGTCGGCTTGCTCAATATCGGTACGGAGCGCATCAAGGGGACAGACCTTCAAATCGAGGCATACGGACTCTTAGAGGAAGCATCAAAAGAAGGGATAATAAACTTCGTCGGTAATGTCGGATAAAATCTTTATCACCCCGGAATAATCCTCGTCGGTAATGTGGAAGCAAAAGGCGTCTTACAGAATATGTGCGACGTGATCGTCAGCGACGGCTACACGGGCAACATCCTGCTCAAATCGGTTGAAGGCACGGCGGCTTTTTTGATGCGCGAGGTCAAGCATATATTCATGAAAAACGCGGCGACCAAGATGGCAGCAATTCTCATAAAAAAACATTTTATGGAACTGAAGGAACGCGTGGACGTCGACAAGATCGGCGGCACCGCGCTCCTCGGAATAATGAAACCGGTCGTTAAAGCACACGGCTCGTCGAATGCCGGAGCTTTGAAAAGTGCCGTATTCCAAGCAATTTGCACTGTCAATGCCGGAATTGCCGAGGACATCCAGAATAATATCGAACGCATGAAAATCGCAGATGTGTCAAAAAAATAATTAATGAAAAATCGTAATTAAAAACTGTTGACAAATGATATCAGGCGTTTTAATATTTCATCAGTGAGCGTATGAATTATTTCCGAAACTCACAGGTGAGCGGCAGAGCCGAACAAGAATGTATTGCGGCGGATTGCGCAAAAGTATCGATGAGGTGATAGTAGTGATATTTGAAAGACTGCGTGCTCTTATTGCCGAGCAGTTTTCAGTCAGCGAGGATTCCATAGACATGGATACCTCATTTACGGATGATTTGGGAGCCGATTCACTTGATGTAGTAGAAATGACGATGGCACTTGAG
>CAZJCH010000398.1:0-2803 GCA_964544005.1 uncultured Papillibacter sp. | reverse complement strand
AAAACGGTACGGCGGCGATGGGCTGAGCGACGCGGACAGAAACGCGCTGTTGCTTAATAATATGGAAACAAAGGAACATCGGGCGGCAAAATTCGTCTCATCCATCGTGTGCGATTTCCCGAACGGTGATATTATTTCCGCCGAAGGCGCACGCGAAGGGACGATCCTGCGTGAGCCGAGGGGCAACGGCGGCTTCGGGTATGATCCCGTCTTTTTTGTTTCAGAAGCGGGTAAAGGAATGGCGGAGCTGTCGCCTAATGAAAAAAATCTTGTGTCCCATCGGGGGAAGGCGCTTCGGGCTTTTGAGCCAAAGCTGCGTGACTATCTGAAGAAAGCGGGTAAGACATCATGCTGAACAGCAGGCAGCGCGCACAGCTGCGCGGGATGGCAAACGCAATAGATACAATAGTACAAGTCGGCAAGGGTGGTATAACGGACAACCTCATCACGCAGGTTTCGGACGCCCTGGCAGCGAGAGAACTGATTAAAGGAAGAGTATTGGAAGCCTCCATGCTTTCCGCCCGGGAAGCCGCCGACGAGCTGAGCCGCCTGTGCGGGGCCGATACAGTCTTTACGATCGGCTCACGTTTTGTGCTGTACAAGGAAAACACTGATATCCCGAGGGATAAAAGAATCAAACTTGTTAAGTGAGTGATGTGATTTGAGGCTGGGGATTTACGGCGGAACCTTCAATCCGCCGCACATGGGGCATATAAGATCGGCTTTGGCGGCAATAAACGCGCTTGGGCTCGATATTCTGCTGATTGTGCCCTCAGGAACGCCGCCCCATAAAGTGCTGCCACCCGGCTCTCCCACAAGCGGCGACAGGCTGGAGATGGCACGGCTGTCTTTTGACGGCCTTCCGGGTACGGAAGTCACGGATCTTGAGCTCAAAAAAGAGGGCGTCAGCTACACGGCGGAAACTCTGGATACCATCATGACACTGTACCCCGGTGCGGAGATTTTTCTCATCATGGGTTCGGATATGTTCTATTCGCTTGAGACGTGGCGCAATTGCCGATACCTCCTTGAACATGCCACGCCAGCTGTCATGTCAAGATGCGACGGGGATGACAAGGGTGTTGGGGAGTATGCCAAGCGTCTATTCAGCCGATACAACGCCAGGACAGAAATCATTGAAAATAACGTGACGGCCATATCATCAACGGAACTCCGCGCGCTGCTTCCGAAGCGCATGGGGCTGGCGTTTATCGAAGAGAAGACGTACGCGTATATCATAAAAAACAGGCTGTACGGCGCGAAAGCCGATTGGGAATGGCTGAGATCGCGTGTATTCGAGACGATGAAGCCGAAGCGCATTCCGCACACACTTGGCTGCGAAGCTGAAGCGCTGAAGCTGGCCGCCCGGTGGGGCGCGGACGCGGACGAGGCCCGCGAAGCGGCCATCCTGCACGATATCACAAAGCATCTGGAGCTGGACGATCAGTTGCAACTGTGCCAAAAATATGATATTATGACTGACAATGTCGAAATGGCGGAGGTCAAGCTCCTCCACGCCAAAACAGGCGCAGCTGTCGCCCGGGACTTGTACGGCGCCTCGCAGACGGTACATGACGCGATTTTATGGCACACCACCGGCCGGGCAGACATGATGTTACTCGAGAAAATTATCTACATCGCCGACTATATAGAACCGACAAGGGACTTCGACGGTCTTGATGAGCTTCGAAGCCTTGCGTACAGTGACCTCGACGAGGCCATTATCCGAGGCCTTAAGATGAGTATTGAAGATATGAGGTCACGCGGCATCACGCCGCACAAGCGGACGGCCGGGGCATTAGCCTGGTTTACAGGGTGCCGTCCGTAGCATGAAAGGGATTAAAGTATGAAATTATCCGGCAACAAAAAAAAGGGGCGTTATGTCTCCGGCAAGCGACAGACACCACAGGCAGACAATACACAAAGAGAACAAAACGGGACGGCAAGCACCTCAAGAAAGAAGAAGAAATCCAGAAGAGCCGGTAAAATACTGATCACTTTTCTGGTTGTCATTATAGCTCTGGCCGCTGTTTTATACGTCATATACAAGCTCGGCGTCAGACCCCCTGAAATGAAACCGTATACCCCGCCCGGCAGCGCGCCCAGCTCTTCGCCGACCGACGGCGAATCAGCAGCACCTGAGACGGTATTTACCGACAGAAAGGGGACACAATACACCTTTGCCATCCTTGGTATGGACGACGGCAACGGTAATACGGATACGATTATGGTCGCCAACTTCGATGTGGACAACCACAAGCTGAACGTTGTCAACATACCGCGTGATACGCTTGTCAATGTGAAATGGAACACAAAGAAGGCAAACTCCCTCTACGCAAACGGGGAGATTGACGGCGTCAGAAACGGCCTTTCCGATCTGGGAATCCATGTAGACTTTTATATTCGGGTTGACCTGAAAGCGTTTTCCGCACTCGTCAATGCCATCGACGGCGTTTACTTTGATGTGCCGAAGGATATGTATTACCACGACCCTGCCCAAAATCTCTTGATCGACCTGAAAGCGGGACCGCAGCAGCTTGACGGCGAAAAAGCGCTTCAGCTCGTGCGATGCAGAAGTGTTTACGCCAACGCCGATATCGGCAGGGTCGAAACGCAGCAAGCGTTTTTAAAAGCAGCTGCAGAGCAGATTCTGGCCAATCAAAAAAAGCTTGACATTACCGAGTTGGCCGGTATTTTTCTCAACTATGTGAAAACGGATCTTGACTTAGGCGAGGTTATCTGGCTGGGGAAAGAATTCTATAAAATGGACGCCGCAAACGTCAACTTTGATATGATTCCCGCC
>CAZJCH010000397.1:0-2807 GCA_964544005.1 uncultured Papillibacter sp. | reverse complement strand
GGAAATGCCGAGCCGCCGGCTGAGCGCGTTATAAAGGCGTCCGCTGTCCGACTCCACCGCAGCCATTACATATTTGAATTCGCGGCACATACCGCAGAAAACACGCTCCGCCTCGCCGGTCAGGTGCCGTGCAAAAAAAGCGGCTACCTTATCCCTGCCGGAGAATTTTGAAACGACTTGAGCCGTAAGCAGCGATGACAGCCGGCTTTCGTCTGTTTCATCAAAGCCTTCCCGCGAAACAAGCTCTCTATACGGGAATTTTTTAGAAAATAAAACAATCCCGGCATGTTCCGCGCGCATTTTTAAAGCGATATTATTTACCCTTTTTTTGATAGTTTTCGTTGGCATGGCAGGCGAGACGTCCATGGTGATATAAAGCACTTTCATGCCAAGAATAATCAGGTATCGGGCTGTCAGACCTCTGTATCCCCTCATCGTGCGCCGGATGCGCGCGATAAATCCGACATCATGCGTATCCTCTGAATCTATCAAACAAATCATCGGAAGACATCCGCTCCATGTCCCAAAGTTGACCGTGACCGGTCTTTAGAATATATGAGCGGAATTGTCTGTTATGACTGTTTCAAAATATCCAACGCTTTTAGAAGCTGCGTGTCCTTTGACGCGTCAAGCTGGCCGCCGAATAGCAAAACGTTATCCTCATCCGACAGCGTGATCTCTATATCCGGCGTGAGGCCGTCCTGCTCTGTCAGACTGACGCGGTTCGGCGTCAGGTATTCGCCCGACGATATATGCAGCGCGCCGCCGTCCGGCAGCTCCAGCGTGATTTGTGACCTGTTTTTCCCCGTCGTCTGCTGGCCGACCACAGATGCATACTCATATTCCCTCAGACAAGCCGCGAAGTATTCGGCCGCTGAAAACGAATAAGCATTGACAAGCACGACGCAAGGCAGCTTGACATTTTCCGGACCCGACACAATGACGTCTTCCCCGCCGCTTTTATCGACGGCGACAAAAATATCGCAGGCGGGCAGCAGATAGTCCAGCATCCTGGTCAGCTCCGATACCTTGCCGCCGCCGTTGTTCCGGACATCGAAAACGAACGAGGCCGCGCCCTCCTGAACGAGTGCGTCAGCCGCCGCGACAAACTCATCAGCGGTGCTGCCTTCAAAGTTTTTGATCTGGATATACCCGACATCGCCGTCTATGAGCTTATAGCTCACCGGGTGCGTTTCTATAAGCGCGTACTCAACCTCGACATCCCTGGCAGCGCCGTCCTCTCCCCTGACCGTCAGCCTGACCGATTTCCCGAACTGGCCGTCAATCAGCGCTGTCGCCTCCCCCAGCGCCAGCGGCGAAACATCCGTACCGTCGATGACGGTTATGATATCGCCGGCACTGATACCGGCTTTCTCAGCAGGCGAACCCGGAAAGACGTTCGTAATGAAAAGGCCGCCTGTTTGTTCGTCCTTTCTCACGCTGATGCCCAGCCCGGAATACTGGTTATTGGAGGAACTGATATATTCCCGGTATTCTTCGGGCGTCAGGTAGTAAGACCACTGATCACCCAGTGCCAGGACGGCTGCCGATAAAGCGGCTTCCGAAACGTCCTTCCCCTCATAATCACCAATATATTCGTTCCTGATTTCGCGGCGCAGCGCGATATATGTCCTGATCTCCCCGAACATTTCCGTTCCCAGGCCCAGATGCAGTCCGATAAACACCAGCACCAGAACACAGGTGAGCGCTGATGCACTGAGCATCAGCGCCGCCGCAGCTTTTATACTGATATGTCGTTTCATATAATGTTCCTGATGTTTCTTTACCAGCCTCTTGTATAGTTGCTGAAATATTTCAGAGGATCGACTGTGGACCCGTTCAGGGATACCTCATAATGCAGATGCGGGCCTGTTGAATTTCCCGTTGATCCGACCTTTCCGATGACCTGGCCCTGCTCGACCTTGTCGCCCTCCTTGACGTTCCTTTTGCTCAAGTGGGCATAGAGCGTCGTGTAACCGTTTCCGTGGCTGATGACGATATAGTTGCCATAAGAAGAGCTGTATTTCGAGATGATGACCTGGCCGCCGTCGGACGCCACAACGCTCGCACCGTAGGGTGCGCCGCCGATATCGATGCCGGTATGCATCCTGAAATCGTTAAAGATCGGGTGTAGCCGCCTCCCGTAGGGCGATGTTACTTTTTTGTAACCGGGTGCCGGCCAGACAAGCGTGCCGGTTCCGACAACCTGCTGCTGTTTTTTGAGCTCCTCGGCCTTTTTGTTGATCTCGTTTTGTATCTGCTTGCCGGCTTCCTGCTCCTGCCTGTAGAGTTCCTTTTCCTCCTCGAGGCTTTTTTCGTACTCCTTCAGAAGCTCTTCTGCCGCCTCCCGCTGCACATCAAGCTCAATTTTCTTGATTTTCAGGTTGTCATGCTCGATTTCCAGAGTGTCCTTCGTCTCCTTCAGCGACGCCTTGGCGTCGATTGTCGCCTGTTTGGACTCTTTAAGCTCTTCGTAGACAGTCTTGTCATACTCCATAAGCTCGCTGACGTCGTTGATGCGGGCTAAAAGATCCGAAAAGCTGTTGGCTTCAAAGATGACGGATATGTAGGATATGGTACCGTATTCCTCCATCTCCCGTATACGCTGCTTGTAGCGCTCCAACTGCTCGTCTTCGTGCCGCTGCGCCTCTAAAACCTCTTGTTCCTTCAGCGCAATAAGCTCGTCGTATTTTGCGATCTGGAGCTCGGTATTCGAAATATCCTCCTCCGTCAGCAGTATCTGCTCGTCGAGCACTTGCTTTTTTGCCAATGCCTTGGCCTGCTCATATTCCAGCGAATTGATCGTC
>CAZJCH010000396.1:0-2821 GCA_964544005.1 uncultured Papillibacter sp. | reverse complement strand
CGCGTTGACGCCGCTATGTAGGAGCTTCTTGATCATGTCGACGTTGTCTACAGCCGGCCCCAGCGTACAAATAATCTTTGTCTTTCTCATTAATTCACAACCTCCGCCTAATGGCCCGCATCACGCACCATTGGTTTTTGCGTATCTTCATTTTCGGTACAATCATAACACCTTTGTGTAAAATTTAACAGTGTGATTATTAAAAATCTGTGATTGTCCAGCCGCCGTTAAGGCAGCGGTTTTTTAATGGAAGCCTGATAGTGCCGCGGCAGCCGCCCGCTTTCAAGATGCTCGAAATTTTTCACCGTCACGATGCCTGAAGGGGAGATATACAGCGTCAGCCTGTCCCTGCCTACAGACAGATGGGGGCCGATATATGGCAGGACCTCAACAGTAACCGTGTAATGCGCGCTGTCCCTTCCGCCGTCGATGCCGACGATTTTGCTCCCATAATAAGCGACGACAGTCGGACGGACCGTTAAATAGGGCTCGTAGAATTCATCGACGGCGCACCGGATTTCAGGCATCAGGAGCGTCAACACGATCGTGCCGAGCCGTTCCGGATCGCTTAAGTCCAAAGCGTCTGCCGGATAATGCTGCGCCAGTCCGCTCATTAGCGTTACCGTCATGATAGCGGTTATAAATAGCTTTTTCATTTAATCACCCGTTTTATTATCTGCTTCGCTGACGTAATTATGTCAAAAAGAATGGGCGGGCGATGGTTATCGCCCGCCGGTGTTGATGCTGTGTCTTTTTATGCCCGCGTCAGTTCGAAGAATGTCCCCCCGGCGCAGAGTATGAGGGTATCGGCGTCTTTCACAAGCAAGACGCAGCCGCCGGCGTCGGATACGGAAACGGTAAAGAGCGAGGCGGACTCCGCGGAGAGGCCCAGCTTATCAAAGCTCATGTTGAAATCCGTCAGAAAATCGCTCTTTGAGACGGTGTTTTCCGTATAGACGGGATTCTTGTATGTCCCCGGCGAAGCGGCGGGCTGATCGTTGATCATTGTCACCGAACCCCCTGAAAAGCTCAGGGTTTGACCGATCAGCGCTTCGGCGTCCTCCTTGCCGTATGTCCCGGCAGTGCCGAAGGCCAGCACCTTGGTGACGGTCCAATCGCTGTACAGGATGTGCACTGTGCCGGCGGAGGGCACAGGCTCCGCGTTCGGCTCAGACGAAGGCCTGGGCTCCGACGGCATCGGTGCTTCCGATAGGTATGGCGATGCTTCCGGCTCCGACGAAGGCGTTGGCATCATTGAGGGGGATGGCCTTGGGTCCATCGAGGGGGATGGTTCATTTGCGGGGGAGGGGAACGCTGTTTCGTCCGGTGCAACGGTTCCTGTTTCAGTGACGGATGGCAACGGGGATATATCGGGCGTCGATGTATCGGGTGAGGATATATCGGCCGGGCTGTCGGAGACCGTGTCCGACGGGGTGCCGTCCGGTGTCACAGTAGCCGCCGCTGCGCTGCAGCCGGTCAGGCCGACAAGCACCAGGGCGGCCATGAGGAGGACAGCCAGCAGTGTGCCCGTCCATTTACTTTTGTTAAAGTGGCCGATCATAAGGATTCTCCTTTTGACGCTTTGTTTGTTTTTTGATAGCCCGGCTGTCACCGGTATGAAGCTCGATTCCGAATTCAGACGGAGGAGTTTGAGGACAGTACTGCCGTATGATAACCGCTCGTCCGCGCCGAGGTATCGGAGGGCCGCCGCGTCACAGGCGGCCTCGCCGTCCTCCCGAATTTTGTGAAAGGCATACCAGACGAGCGGGTTGAAGAAATAGACGAGCCGCAAAACGGTTAAAAGCCAGTTGACGGCGATGTCCTTCCTCCTGTAATGGGACAGCTCGTGCAGAAAAACATGCCGCAGCTCATGCTCGCCCAGCTGTGCCATTGACGCTGCGCACATGAGAATTTTCGGGCGGAGAAGGCCATACAGGGCGGGCGTCCGCGCCTTGTTCGTCGTCAGAATAGGGATAGCGCGCCGGATATGCAAAAGCTCTTTGCAGTCATCCAGTATGCGCCCGACCCGCTCATCGCGGAGCGGGACGTACCGCCTCCGGACATTTGCGGCAAACGCCAGGTTGACCCACGCCATATACAGGCCCAACGCGGCCATGCCTACGAGCCAGATGATGGATGCGGTTTTCAAGATCGCGGCGGCAGCATCCGGCGTTTCGGAAAGATCGGCCCCGCTGTTATGCGGCACGGTGCCGTCTTTTATTATTGTTCCGCCCGTTGCAACAAGCTGCGCGGGTGCGGTGTTGTCAGCCGACCCCTGTTCCGCTGCCGGATTTAGCGGCGGTTCGGCAATTGCTGTGATCGGGAGATTCGCCGATTCCGCCACTGCGTAGAAGACATTGTAGACGCTCAAGGTGCTGGGCGGCTGGAAGGGGAGGAGCAGCCGCAGCAATAGCACAGCCCAGAGATAATACTGCCATTTCGGGCTCAGAACCTTCGCAAAAATCTTCTTTAAGACCAGCAGCAGCGGCACGAGGACGCACGCCATCGCGCCGAGATATAAAACCTCTTTGAAAATCAAAATCAGGACATCCATCTATTTCTCCGTCTTCTTAGCTTCCAGCAAGGCCTGCAGCTCGTCGATGTCTTTTTCGGAGAGCTTTTCGTTTTTTATGAAGCTCGTTAGCAGCGTGTTCAGGGAGCCGTTGAAGCATTTTTCCATGAAGGAGTCCGATTCCACCCGGACACAGTCCGCTTCCGAAACTGCCGCTGAATACGCGTAATACGACGTCTCCTTTTTCGCATTGACGGCCTTTTTCTGAACAAGCCGCCTGATAAGGGTATGGATCGTCTTCGGGTTCCA
>CAZJCH010000395.1:0-2823 GCA_964544005.1 uncultured Papillibacter sp. | reverse complement strand
ATCGCCATCGGCCGCATCGAGCGCGGCGTCATCAAGCAGAATCAGGAGATCGTCGTCTGCGATTTCCACGGCGACAGGCCTAACAAAAAAGCGAAGGCCGTCAATATATATGAATTCGACGGCTTAAGCAGGTCCCCCGTCACCATGTCCTCCGCCGGGAATATCATCGCCCTGTCCGGAATCGGCGATATCACGATCGGCGATACCATCTGCGACCCCCTCAATGCCGAGCCTCTGCCCTTTGCCAAAATCACCGCGCCGACGATGGAGATGACGTTTTCCGTCAACGACAGCCCCTTCGCCGGCCGCGAGGGTAAATACGTCACGACGCGCAACATCCGGGACAGGCTTATCAAAGAGACGATGAAGGACGTGTCCCTGCGCGTTTCCGAGATTGAAAACAGCGACAGCTTCAATGTGGCCGGGCGCGGCGAAATGCACTTTTCCATCCTCATTGAAACGATGCGCCGCGAGGGCTACGAATTCCAGGTCTCGCCGCCGCGCGTTCTGTACAAGGAAATCGACGGTGTTCTCTGCGAGCCTGTCGAGCGCGTCGTCATTGACGTGCCGGAGGGAAGCGTCGGCGCCGTCATCGAAAAGATCGGCGCCCGCCGCGGCGATCTGCTGGAAATGACGCCCATCGGCAACCGCATGAAGCTGCAGTTCCTCGTCCCCTCCCGGGGCCTCTTCGGCTATCGGAACGAATTTTTGACCGACACCCGCGGCGAGGGCATCATGGGTATGATTTTCGAGAAATACGAACCCTTCAAGGGAGAACTGAGCCGCAGGAACAACGGTTCCCTCATCGCCTTTGAATCGGGTGAAGCCGTGGCCTACGGCTTGTTCAACGCTCAGGACAGGGGTATGCTCTTTATAAGCCCCGGCGCTGCCGTCTACGCCGGGATGATCGTGGGCGTATGTCCCAAATCAGAAGACATGTCTGTCAATGTCTGCAAGAAAAAACAGATGACGAACATGCGCGCCTCCGGCAGCGACGACGCCCTCCGCCTCGTCCCGCCAAAAATCATGAGCCTCGAGCAGTGCATCGAATTCATGGCCGACGACGAGCTTTTAGAGGTCACCCCCCAGAGCCTCAGGCTCCGCAAAAGCATCCTCGACCACGGCCTCCGCATGCGCGCCCTGAAAACCGGAAAGGTATAGAAACATTGCGCGCAAAACGCGCCACCATATGCATAAGGGCGGGTTCAAACCCGCTCAGCCGCTTTTCTAAGCAGCCGTTTTTTTGGTGTGACAAGGAGATATGCACATGAGCTTGTCCAGCAATGTAACCATCAACCTATACTCGATAGCGGTTCTCGTCATCATCTTTATTCAGAATATGAAAAGCACGGAGAAAAATCTCCTGCCGCAGAAATATTTTATTCGGATACTGTTGGTGACAGCCCTGATGCTTGTCATGGATATCCTGAGCCGCTTTGACGGCCGCCCGGGCACTCTGCATGCAGCTGCCAATCAGGTCGGCAATTTCCTGATTTTTCTCTTAAGCCCGGTTTTGCCGTCGCTCTGGCTGCTGTTTATACACAGCAAGGTAGATGACGGGACGAGAAAATTCCGGCGATGGCTGTGGCTTCTGCCCGTTCTGAACGCCGTAAACGCGGTGATGCTTGTATTATCCCAGTTTTTCGGCTGGTTTTACACAATTGGGACCGATAATATCTACAGCAGAGGACCGCTATACTGGCTCCCCGTCTCCGTGTCGTTTATACTGGCGGCCGCGGCTTTCGCGTTGGTTTTCGCGAACCGGAAAAAGATTGATAAAAAGCATTTCACCTCGCTTTTATTGTTTCCTGTTCCGCCGCTCGTCTGTATCCTCCTTCAGATCGCCTATTACGGAACATCGCTGATACTCAATGGCGCGACGCTGTCCATACTCATCATCTTTGTCACCCTCCAGAACGAGCGCATGAATACGGACTATCTGACGGGTGCTTATAACCGCAAGGGACTTGAGTCGTATATCCGGCAAAAAATCAACGCAAGCAGTGAAAACAAGACTTTTTCAGCAATATTGCTTGATCTGGACGACTTTAAATCCATCAACGATTCCTTCGGCCATAATATAGGGGATCACGTACTGGAAACGTCCACACGTCTGTTGAAGAGTTGCCTCAGATCGGATGATTTCATCGCGCGTTATGGCGGGGACGAGTTTTATATCATACTGAACGTTTTTCAACTGGATGAGCTGGAAGCTGTCGCCTGCAGGATCAGGAACTGCCTTAAGGATTATAACGCCAGAAGCAACGAACCTTATAAGATCGGCTTCAGTATGGGCTATGCTGTATATGATTTTCATTCCCATTTGAACGCGGAGGAATTCCACAAACAGATTGACGGCCTGATGTACGAAAATAAGCGTGCCGGCAAGGAAAATTAATGATGCGGAACAAATTACGACAAGTCGGACAACCCTGTACAATTTGCCCTCGCGCCTGCCATGCCGCCCGTTCCGAAGCCTCTGGCTCCGGCGCCTGCGGCATGGGGCTCAATCCCGTCGTCGCCCGTGCGATGCTGCACATGTGGGAGGAGCCCTGTATCAGCGGTGAACGCGGCTCCGGTACTGTCTTCTTCTCCGGCTGCGCCCTAAACTGCGCCTACTGCCAGAACCGCGGCATCAGTCTCGGTCGTTACGGAAAAGAGATCAGTGTTCAGCGCCTCCGGGAAATCTATTACGAGCTGATCGCCCGGGGCGCGCATTTACAGGCGATTCAGGAGCGCGGGCTCACGCTGATCGACAATGAGGAATCCGTTTGCTGCCGCCCGGCATTGGCAACGGACAAGCCGGAGGAGGCCGCAGAGCAG
>CAZJCH010000394.1:0-2828 GCA_964544005.1 uncultured Papillibacter sp. | reverse complement strand
ACCGCCTGTCTTAAGGACGGAGTACATCGTTTCATTACTCGAAAACGTCGTGTAATTGACCTTGACGCCGGTCTCTTCCTCAAAATCGGCGAAGATGCTCTCGTCGATATATTCGCCCCAGTTGTAGACGTTGACCTCGCCGGCCGCCTTGACACCGGTTTCATTTGCTTCGTTGTCTGTATTTTGGCCGGCACCCGGTTTTGAGCAGCCTGCGGCAAATAGCGCCGTCAGGAGCGTGGCGACCGCAAGAGCGGCAATGAGCTTTTTCATAGTCAGAATCCTCCCGGTTTTATTTATTCAGCAGCTGTTGCTTTTTCAGTTGCTTATCCTGGCGTATCTCCCTGATGTTGATGATCAGGAGCATAATGAGAACAAAGACAAACAGGAGTGTGGACACGGCGTTGATTTTTGGGCTGACGCGCTTTCGTGTCATGGAGAAAATCGTCATGGATAGTGTCTGCACTCTTGAGCCGGCCGTAAAATAACTGATGACGAAATCATCGATCGACATCGTAAACGCGATGATCATGCCGTTGATGATACCGGGCAGGATCTCCGGTATGATGACCTTGTAAAACGCCTGCATCCACGTGCACCCCAGGTCCTGAGCCGCGTCCACCAGGTTTTTATCAAGCTGGTAGAGCTTTGGCATAACAGAGAGGATCACATAAGGGATGTTGAAGGTGATATGCGCGATGAGGAGCGTGCCGAAGCCCAGTTCAAATTTTAGGAAAGACCCAAGTGAGACAAACAGGAGGCACAAGGAAACGCCCGTAACGATGTCAGCGTTGATGACCGGGATATTGTTGACGGCCAGGAGCGGATTCTTCCAGCGCCGCTTCATGTTGTATAAACCGATTGCAGCGAACGTGCCGGCCACCGTCGCGATGAGTGCCGCAAAAACAGATACGGTAAGCGTCGTCGTTAGCGACGACATAATGGTGTTGTCGTGAAAGAGCTGTGCGTACCAGTCAAAGGTAAAACCGGACCAGACGGTGCGGCTCTTCGTAGAGTTGAACGAAAAAGCAATAAGAAAAAAGATCGGGGCGTACAGAAACAGGAAAATGAGGCCCATAAAAATACGGCTTGTAAAAATCGGTCGTTTTTTCATAGCAGCACCGCCTGTTCCTCGCCGGCACCGAATCGGTTCATGAGCCACATGCAGAGCATGACGATAACCATCATGACGAGCGCGATAGCGCTCCCCAGATGCGGGTTGTACGATGTGCCGAGAAACTGCATCTCGATCAGGTCGCCAAGAAGCATATTGCCGCCGCCGCCCAAGAGCTGCGAGATGACGAATGTCGATACGGCAGGAACGAAAACCATGGTGATGCCCGAAAGGATGCCCGGCAGGCTCAAAGGGAAGATTACCTTCCTAAAAACAGATACGGAGCCGGCACCCAGATCCTGCGCCGACTCAATAAGGCTTCTGTCGATCTTGACAATGACAGAGTATATCGGCAGGATCATAAACGGCATAAAATTATAGACCATACCGATGACAACGGCGATCGGCGTGTTGATGATATTCAGCGTCGGCAGGCCGGCGGCTGAGAGAAGGCGGTTTAGAAGGCCCGTGTTTTCGAGGATGGACATCCAGGCATATGTGCGCAGAAGGAAGTTCATCCACATGGGGAGCATGATGAGCATAAGCAGGAAGCGCTGGACGCGTGGACGCTCCTTCGAGAGGATATAGGCGACTGGGTAGCCGATGAACAGGCACAGTACCGTTGAGATCAGGGCAAGCCAGAACGACCGGATAAAGACAGAGACATAGTCGCCCATTGACAAGAAGTTCTCCAGGGAGATGCCTCCGGTGGTATTAGTCAGCGCGTAGACGAGGATGATGATGACGGGCGTGACCACAAAAAGCGCCATCCAGCCGACGTAGGGAATCGAGAGCGATCTAAGCTTCATAGATCTCCTCCTCCGTCGACTCCTCCTCCGGCTCAAATTCGGCATCGCTGATCTCGTCGTATTCGGCGCTGTAGGAGCTGTAATCGCCGAACATGCCGGAATACGTGCTCTTCTTCATCACATGGATGCCGTCGGGGTCGATTTTGATGCCAATGCGGGAGTCAACGGTCACAATATCAGTCGTCTGAATGAGCCATTTAAAGCCCTTGAAGTCGACGATCACATCGTAATGAACGCCCTTAAAAGTAATATTCGTCACGGTGCCGGTGAGCATGCCGTCTTTCACATCGACGATGTCCACATCCTCCGGACGGATGACGACATCGACAGGTTCGTTCTCCGCGAAGCCAGTGTCAAGGCATTTGAGTTTTCTCCCGAAAATCTCAACGACACTGTCGGAGATCATCGTCCCGTCGACGATGTTGCTCTCGCCGATAAAGTCGGCCACAAAGGCGTTGATCGGCTCGTTGTAAATGGCCTCGGGCGTGCCGATCTGCTGGATCTCGCCGCCGTCCATTACGACGACCGTGTCGCTCATGGCGAGGGCTTCCTCCTGATCGTGGGTCACGTAGACAAATGTGATGCCCATGGCTTCATGGATTCGCTTGAGCTCGTTTTGCATATCCTTTCTAAGGCGCATATCCAGAGCGCCCAGCGGCTCGTCAAGAAGCAGCACCTTCGGGCGGTTGACGAGAGCGCGCGCAATTGCCACGCGCTGCTGCTGGCCGCCTGAAAGGGAGGAGACATTCCGGTGCTCGAAGCCCTTAAGGCTCACAACACCCAGCATCTCCATAACACGCGCGTCTATCTCTTCTTTTGACAGCTTTTTTTTGCCGCGGGCAATGCGCAGGCCGAACGCGATGTTTTCGTAGACGTTCAAATGCGGGAACAAAGCATATTTCTGAAAG
>CAZJCH010000393.1:0-2830 GCA_964544005.1 uncultured Papillibacter sp. | reverse complement strand
TAAAGGTAATCATGTTGTCCAGCTTATGGGCGGCGGCAAACATCACGCCCTCCCATATCTGACCCTCGTTGCACTCCCCGTCGCCGAGAATAAGATAGGTGATGCTGTCGGACTTGTTCATTCGGCACCCCAGCGCCATACCGATGGCCGCCGAAATCCCCTGCCCGAGAGCGCCCGTCGTCATATCGACGCCCGGTGTCTTGTTCCTGTCGGCATGGCTGGGGAGATGTCCGCCGCCCTGATTGAGCTCCGAGAGCATCTCCTTCGGGAAGAAGCCCTTAAGCGACAGCGTCGCGTAGAGCGCCGGGCCGGCGTGCCCTTTCGACAGCACAAGCCTGTCCCGCGCCTCCCATTTCGGGTTCTGGGGGTCGCAGCGCAGCTCGCTGCCGTATAAAACAGCCAGCGTCTCGACAATCGACATTGCGCCGCCAATATGGCCGGACCCAAAGCCCTCGAGCTCCTGGAGGGTTATGAGTCGGATGCCCTCGGCGATGACACGCAGCTCATTTGCGTTTTTTCGATTTTCCATATCACACCTCATTCAGTCAACATAATTATGTTTCCAATAATACTCAATTCTTTCGAAGTTTTCGTATGTCGTTTTCGCGTCTTCGGACAGTGTCTGCGTGATGGCGCCGTTTTCCTCAAAGAACCCTGTGGCCGTGTTCACGACACTGACATATTGCCCCAGCTCGTTTGCCGCTTTCATATAAGCGTTGCCGCCCCAACTGCACGCCTCAAAGAGCCTGTTCATCAGGAAGCACGGTGAAAAATCGCCGCCGGTACCTGTGAAATCGCTGCCCAGAGCTTCCTTTGCGGGATCGTTGGCCCAGATGAGCCATGGCGTCGTATATAAATCGTAAAAATCCTGCGCATCTTTTTGATTAACGCCGATTCCAAGCTCGCGGTATACCTCGTTGTTGCCTCCCAGCCAAGGCATATGATCTCCGAACAGAATGACAATGACGGGCTCGCTGCGTGAGCGGACATAATTGATAAGCTCGGCGATGTGGCATGTGGTATCACTGATGCCTTCCATGTAATTGTTGAGGATATTGTAAGAGCCTTCCGTCAGTCCGCTTTTATTGATGTATGCCGTATCACACGTTGTCGTGCTGTCATAAGGGCCGTGATTCTGGTACGACAGGTTATAGCTGAAGTACGGGACGGCGGGGTCACGGGCTTCGTACAGGCTAATGATCGTCGAGAAGAAAAAATCGTCCCATCTGTTCGAATTCTCATAGTCCTCAAGATAATAGTAGTTGTCAAAGCCAAGATTATTATTGACCGTTTTTCTGTTATAGTACCAGTTGTCACCGGCGTGAAAGCCTTCGGTGTAGTAACCCTGGGCCGCGAAGTATCTGACATACGAATTCACAGGTATCATGAAATCGCCGGGTTTTGTGTAGCCCGTCAGGAACGACCGCTCCGAATTGATCGTCCCGCCGGCAAATGTATTAACGATGAGCGAGCCGCTGATGGATTCTTCCCGGAGCGCGTGCAGCGGCCCGTAGACATCCACGTTGTAATCAATAGTATCAAAAACAGAGAAATCGGCATAAGCTTCCAGCATGACACTGACGATGTTGACCTTTTGATCGGCGGGAATCATATCGTCGCCATATGCCGACAGAGCGGCGGCGGTATCGCTCCCGTCGTAACCGTGCGGCACCCTCGTCGAGGGATCAAGGGCGCTGTGAATAAACGGATACACAAATCCTCGGGAGATATATTTCTCAGCGCTGGACCACATGTTGACGTTATAACTGCCTTTGATCTTGCCGTAGACTTTATCGTTCGTGTACAGTTGGCCATACAGGACAGCACACGCCAGCACGACGGACACCGCACCGATGAGCCGGGGCATTGGCCGCGGCTTATGCCTGAAGAGGAAAAAAGCGGCAACTGCCCCGCCGACGGCATAAAGTGCCGCGGCCCAGATTTTCCAGTTCAGAACGAAATCGTAACCGGCTATCGAATCGCCGGCCTCCTCAATCAGCTGAAAATCGGAGATGACGAGAGGCTCGTTCCGTACCTGCATCTTGAGATAACTGACGATCGCCAACATAAATACGATCAGCGCCGGAACAAGAAAGCCGATCCAGGCCCTGCCCGACACCCAATACATAAAAAGCGTCAGGAGTATGGGCGGCAGAATATTTAAGAGCACGACAAGCAGGGACGAAAAATACGAATAAAACATCGGCATCCCGAAAACCGACGCGCCCAGCATGAGGGCGGCGAGACCGGTTCCGATGCCCATAATAATGAGCGCCACGAGCGTTAATACACGACTGTGCCTGAGGCCTGCTGTTTGCTTGATACTCTGCTTCGGATGAAAGAGTTTCAAAACTGTACTCTTTCCGCGAGATAACCGACAAGCTCGTCGATTTTCACACGCTCCTGATTCATCGTGTCCCTGTCGCGTATGGTGACGCGGCCGTCCTCCAGTGAATCAAAGTCGAAGGTGACGCAGTACGGCGTGCCGATCTCATCCTGACGGCGGTAGCGCTTGCCGATGGAGCCGGCATCGTCGTAGTCAGCCATAAAGTGTTTCTGGAGCTGATGGAAAACGGCTTCTGCGGGCTCGGAAAGCTTTTTGCTGAGCGGCAGAACGGCACATTTGACGGGCGCCAGTGCCGGATGCAAATGCAGAACCGTGCGTATATCATTTTTCTCGGCGTCGACGACTTCCTCGTCGTATGCGTCGATCAAAAAGGCCAGAAGAACGCGGTCGGCGCCCAAAGACGGCTCGATGACGTACGGGATATACTTCTCGTTCGTCTCCTGATCGAAGTATTCCATGCTCTCACCCGACGTGGTCTGATGG
>CAZJCH010000392.1:0-2830 GCA_964544005.1 uncultured Papillibacter sp. | reverse complement strand
GGCGTCCGCGGCGGCGAAGGCTCAGCCTGCCGTTCGGCTTACGGTACGGAGGAAGCCCGCTTTCTCATCGCTCTGTCCGCGATGCAGGGCTTCGGCAAGCCCGGCGTCTCCATCTGGGGTACGACGATGGGCGCTCCCGCCGACTATACATGGTTCCCCGGTTATGCGGAGCCGCATTCGCAGATGGGCAAATCCCCGGTCGCGAAAAACAAGTTTGCAATGACGAATCCCAACAAGCAGCGCCTCTACAGACTGACGTTCCCCGAAGCCATCATGACCGGCAAGGACGCGTTCATCGGCGACGGCTTCTGCGGCCAGTCTCTGGAGCAGCAGTTTAACAAGCACGAATACCCGATCGAGGGCAATGTGAAGATGTTCTGGCGTTACGGCGGCAGCTTCTTCGGAACCATGACCGATACGAACAAGTGGGCGAAGATGTATCAGGAATCCGGTCCGACGGCGCTTGAGTGCGTCATTAACCAGGATTGCTGGTTCGGCGGCGAAACCAAGTACGCCGACATCATCCTGCCGGCCTGCACGAACCTTGAGCGCAACGACGTGGGCGAATTCTCCGTCGGCGGCGGTTATACAACCCACGCCGAGATTGCAAACAACTGGCGCATCATCGTCCGCGAGATGAAGTGCGTGGAACCCGTCGGCGAGTCTAAATCCGACTACGAGATCTTTACTCTTGTCGCCGACAAGCTCGGCATGGGCGAAGCATATACGGAAGGCAAGGGCGAGGACGACTGGGCGGAGGGCTACTGGAATCTCTCAGAGCTCTCCAAGCGGATGAGCTGGCAGGAATTCTGCAAGAAGGGTTATTATATCGTGCCCGTCCCCGAGGATTATAAGGAGCATCCCGCGTTCCGCTGGTATTACGAGGACCGGGACTGCGACACGGAGGACTACCTGAACCCGAAAATCAAAACGGCCAACAACATGAATACCATGGAGCCCACCGGCCGATCCAAGGAACTGGGCACCTTCTCCGGAAAAATTGAATTCGCCAGCGAATCGCTTAAAAAGCTCTCGCCCGACGATGACGAGCGTCCGCCGGTACCCCACTATATCCCCAGCTGGGAGGGCCATGAGACGGAGCTTTACAAGAAGTATCCACTCCAGATCATCTCCCCGCACCCGCGCTTCTCCTTCCATACCCACTATGACAAGCACGCCAGCTGGCTCGACGAGATCCCGATTCACCGCGTCCAAAAGGACGGCTATGCCTACTGGCCGGCACGGATCAACCCGAAGGACGCAGAGGCCCGCGGCATCAAGAACGGCGATCTGGTGGAGCTCTACAACGACCGCGCCAGCGTCATCTGCGTTGCCGATGTCACCCACCGCGTTCCGGTCGGCGTGATGCACAGCTACGGCTGCTCGGCCAAGTACGACCCGGTCGTACCGGTTCCGGGCGCCACCGACAGGGGCGGCTGCATCAACCTCCTGACCAGCGGCCGGTTCCTGTCCAAGAACGCACCTGGTATGGCACCGAACTCCTGCCTTATCGAGTGCAGAAAATGGGGGGTCAATTAATGGCCAGATTAGGATTCGTTTTTAACGTCGAGCGCTGCAACGGCTGCTATGCCTGTTTCCTTGCATGCAAAGACGAGTTTACGGGCAATGACCATCTGCCCACCGCCGCCGCTACAGTCGAGGGTGTAAACCTCCTTAAGGTCAACGAAATCGAATACGGCACCGGCAGCAAGGTCAAGGTAGATTACACGCATTCACTCTGCCAGCAATGCTCGAGTCCCGCCTGCATGGAGAAATTCCCCGGCCAGATCACCAAGAGAAGCGACGGCATCGTCGTCATCGATCCTGTGAAGGCCAAGGGCATGAAGGAAATCGTCGCTTCCTGTCCGTACGGTGCCATCGTCTGGAACGAGAAGGCGCAGCTCCCGCAGAAGTGCACCATGTGCGCCCACATGCTCGACAAGGGCGAGAAGGTCACACGCTGCTTCGAGTGTTGCCCCAACCAGGCCATGTTGTTTGGCGATCTGGATGACCCGAAGAGCGAGATTGCGATCTATGTGAAGGAGCACGCTGCGGAGCTGGAGCAGCTGCATCCGGAGTACGGCACCCAGCCGAACGTCTACTACAGAAACCTGCCGAAGCCCTTCATCTGCGGCGAGGTCGTCTGCGGCGACACCGGGGCCTGCTGCAAAGGCGCCAAGGTCACCTGCGTCTGCGACAGCTGCGGCAAGAAGAGCGAGACCGTTACGGACTTTTTGGGTGATTTTGAGTTTCGCTTCCTGCCGACGAACAAAACCTTTACCCTTACGGTGGAGGCTCCTGGTTACAAAGCTGCCACATGTACGGCAAAAACCCACGCATCGGTCAATCTCGGCGAGATCGTACTGGCAAAAGCGTAAAACTTACGGTTCCGGGCCGCCTGACGCGGCCCGGATTTACCCGTTGCAAAACGTTAATTCGCGAACACGAGAAAATGAACCGTGGCATCGGCATGCGCCGTTCGCCACGGGATTTTAAAAAGGAAGTCTGAGAATCAATGCTGAAAGAAATGAGAGAAGTCGTTATCGTCGACGGCTGCCGAACGGCCGTCGGAAATATGGGCGGGGGCTTAAAGCCGCTGCACGCCATCGATCTGGCCGAAACTGTCCTGAAGGGCACCTTGGAACGCACCGGTATCGATCCCAAGGAGATTGATGAGGTTATTCTGGGCCAATGCCGCCAGACCTCGGACGAGCCCAACATCGCGCGCGTCGCCGCGCTGCGCGTCGGCATCCCCGATATGACCCCCGCGTACACCGTCATGCGCCAGTGCGCTTCCGCCATGACCGCCGTCCAGAACGGTGCGATGGAA
>CAZJCH010000391.1:0-2842 GCA_964544005.1 uncultured Papillibacter sp. | reverse complement strand
GCGCCTTCAAGGCCGCCGGCCATACTGTCGCCATGACGGGCGACGGCGTCAACGATGTCCTGGCGCTGAAGGACGCCGACTGCAGCATCGCCATGGCGTCCGGCAGCGACGTGGCCTGCCAGGTCTCGCAGCTCGTATTAATGAATTCGAATTTTGCCGCCATGCCTTCCGTAGTCGCTGAGGGCCGGCGCGTCATCAATAATATCGAACGCTCCGCCTCGCTGTTTCTTGTGAAGAACATTTTTTCATTTGCCCTGACACTGACAGCGCTTATCTTTGCCCTCGGATACCCCATTACGCCGTCGCAGCTGTCGCTTTTTAACATGATGCTCATCGGCATCCCCTCTTTTATCCTCGCAATGGAGCCGAACACGAAGCGAGTGCAGGGCAGATTCTTAAGGAATGTTTTGATCAAAGCGCTGCCCGCCGGCGTCACCGATTATCTGGCGATGCTGGGTGCAATACTTGTTTGCTCCCATCTTGCCATCCCGGAGGCGGAGATGTCGACAATGACGACGATCATTATCGGGGGCATCGGCTTTATGATGCTCTACAGGATCAGCCGGCCGCTCAATTCGCTGCGAATCGCGCTGATCGTATCCATGATCGTGCTTTTCACCCTCGGCGGCTTCCTGTTCAACGATCTCTTTACGCTGTCGCCGCTCTCCCCGGACGCAATCAAACTGACGGTGCTTATTATCGCAGCGGCAATTCCGGTAATGCTCGTGCTTGCATTGCTTACAAAAAAGCTGGAAAACAGCGGCATTAAACACCGTCACAGAAGGCAGCCGCACTATTGATAAACGCGCTGCCACGGGTTAAACTTGCTTTAAGAAGCCTGATATGTTAATGTAAAACTACAAACAGACAAAGGATGGAAACCTAATGTTTAATCGTAACGCATACCGATCTCCGGCGCAGCGCGCCAGCAAGGCGATGCTGAACATTATCGCCCGGCTGGGCGGATGCGGCTTTCTCATTTATTTCGTGGTCAAAATCCTGACCATCCCGGAGGCAGACCGGCCGGACCCGACAACGACGACAATTATCGGGATTGTTTTTATTCTCGTATCTGTCTTTCTTATTGGTATCACAGTCATGGACGGAATAAACGGAATCAGGACCGGCCGCTTCAAGGCGTCGACTTATGAGGCGCTGGATATGTCGGACTTTCTGGAAAAACAGGAAGCTGACGGCGCCGACGAAAGCGCGCAGCAGGAGCTCGAAACGCATGCAGCCGATCAGCCGGAGCCTGACGAGAACGAAGGAAATGAAACAGAGCCCGACGCCGGGGAAAAGAAAGAAGACTAATACACAACGTTTCGGAACAAAATAAAAAGATTCTTCGGCTGTCATTTACCCGTTCTCCGGCCTGAAAGAATCTTTTTTTATGATTGCTAATGATTGGCGTGAGTTTTTTGTCGGAAATCAAGAAAAATTCTACTTATACCGTAACGGTTGAGGGTTATACGCACGAGGGAGACGGAGTGGCGCATATTGACGGCCGCGTCGTTTTTGTAAAAGGCGCCCTTCAAGGCGAGACGTGCGATGTTAAGGTTTTGAAGGACAGCAAAAACATCATCTACGCAAGAATGGAAAAGCTCCTGACGCCGTCCCCGTCAAGAATCGAGCCGCAATGCCCCAATTTCGGCAAGTGCGGCGGCTGCGACCTCTTGCATATGGATTACGCCGAGGAGCTTCGCCTGAAGCTGCGCCGTGTCGAAGACGCACTCCGCCGCATCGGCGGTCTGGACGTGCACGTCACCGGCATCATCGGCGCCGATTCTATTGAAAACTACCGCAATAAAGCCATCTATGCCGTCGGGAAAAGCGAGGGCCGTTCGGTGACCGGTTTTTTCCGCGAACGCAGCCATGACATCGTCCCGACGGAGCGGTGCCTCATCCAGGCCGACGTGTCCGACAGAGCCGCCGCTGCTGTCCGGCGGTGGATGGACAAGCATTACGTCTCAGCTTACAACGAGGAATTGCGCACCGGCGTTGTCCGGCACGTCTTCTGCCGCTATGCCTTCGCCACAAAAAAAGCGCTGGTGACCGTCGTCGTGAGCGATAAGAATCTCCCCCACCCCCAAGCGCTCATCGAGGAGATACGCCGGTTTTGCCCCGAGGCGGCCGGTATCGTTTTGAACGTCAACAAGACCCGCGGCAACACTGTCCTCGCCGGAGAATTCGCAACGCTTTGGGGCGACGATTTTATCGTGGACGAATTAAACGGCTTGAAATTCAAGCTTTCGCCGCGTTCGTTTTACCAGATCAACAGCGCCCAGGCCGAAAAGCTCTATGACAAGGCGCTTCAATATGCCGGCCTGACAGGCAGTGAAACCGTCTTGGACCTCTACTGCGGCACCGGCACGATCACGCTGATTATGGCGGGAAAAGCCAAATACGCCGTCGGTGCCGAGCTCGTCGAGGCCGCCATTTTAGACGCCTGGGAAAATGCCGCTCTAAACGGCATCAAGAATGTCGATTTCATCTGCGCCGACGCCAATGACGCCGCCAGAGAATTAAAAGACAAAAGCATTCTCCCCGATGTCGTCGTCGTGGACCCCCCGCGCAAAGGCCTCTCCCCCGCCGTCATAGAAACCATCGCCGCCCTCTCCCCCGCCCACGTCGTCTACGTCTCCTGCGACCCCGCCACGCTGGCCAGGGATTTGAAGATATTTGAGGCGAAAGAGTTTAAGGCGGTGGAGGCCACGGCTTTTGATATGTTCCCGAGGTGCGCGCACGTTGAGACGGTAGTATTGATGTCAAAAGTCGATAAATAAGTTGTGGAAAGCCCAGGAATACTGGGCTTTTTATATTTGCTGGGTGGAAGCCGCTGCCT
>CAZJCH010000390.1:0-2846 GCA_964544005.1 uncultured Papillibacter sp. | reverse complement strand
GGACTACCGCTCTTATGACTGGGGAGGTCAATTTCGTCTATGATTATCTCATCAGCGACGCCGAGAGCATCAAAGGTACGGATGGTTTTATAGGTGAAGAACGCAATACAAACACCGTGTACGCGATATACTTCGACTGCTCGGACGGTACCGTCGGCGCCGACATCAACTTTAGAAAAGCTGTCTCTCTCGCTCTGGATAACGTGGCTTTGACAAATATGATTTACAGGGGGCTTAACACACCCGCAACCACCGCAGAGTCCAAATCCTGCTTTGATTATAGCCCGGCATGGGAAGGCTGTGAGTTCTATAATTATGACGTTGACGCCGCGAAGGAGTACCTTGCTCAATCTAATTATGACGGCTCCACTCTTGTGCTCGTTACCAAGAGTAATGTCAATAACTTCGATCTATTATGTGAAGCCGTACAAAACCAACTCAAACAAATCGGCGTAAATGTTGAAATTCAACAGGTTGAGGCTGCGACGCTAAGTTCGATCATTATGAAGCAGCCGGAGGATTGGGATTTGTATATCTCCGACCACAGTACATTCTCAAACTACGGTGTTGACTCCATACACAACATGCATGTCAGGCGCAACTATCCACACGTCAGCGGCGAATTGTTCGACCAATTCAAGGAATATTGTGAAACAGCCATCTCAACCACTGACCAGCAGGTGAGAGTTGAGAACATAACAAAGGCTGTTCAGCTTAACCAAGACAGTTGCACCATTCGTGCGATCTGCTATGCCACCTTTAAGCTTGCATACGCGGATTATATATCTAATATAAACTGCTATTCCACTAATAAAATCGCATGGAATGAGATAACCCTCGCATAGACAAATTAAAGCAGGCTGATGCATTTATGGAAAGGGGCTGCTGTAAAAAGATAGCCCCTTTTTCAAGCAAAGAAACTCCGGAATAAATGAAAACAGGCTTGATCACGAGCGTGGATGCGAAGTCCAGGCGTCATAAGAGTTGGTATTACATGGAGGAGCAACAATGGATATGGCTATAGCACAAGCCGCGTCACCGATTACCGAAAGCGTTACAATGACAGGATTCGGCGGAAATGTGACCGTCACTTTGACAGTACTTGAGGACAGGATCACAGATTGCCTGATTCGCGGAGACGATGAAACCCCAGATACCGGCGGCCGTGCAATAAAGGTAATGCAAACCAGGCTTATTGAGGCCGGTATCGCAAAAGTGGACGGGGTCAGCGGCGCGACCTCTACCTCCAGAGCGGTTTTAAGAGCTGTAGCTAAAGCCTATAATGAGGCGACTGGCGTCAAAGCGGGAGAAGTTAAAATGATGCCCGGTGAATATACAGCTGCTGCGACGGGGTACTGGGGTATATGGAAGCTGCCGGTAACTATTACAGTAAATGAAAAGGCTTTGCTAAAAATTGAAGTGCCAAGCGACCGCTTTGCTCACGGGGAAACAGAGGTGATTTTGCAAAGCGTTAAGGATAAGCTGTTTCCACGCATAATCGAAACTCAATCTCTCAACGTGGATGCGATAGCCGGCGCGACAGTATCAAGTAATGCCGCCAAGCAGGCAATTGAGTCCGCGCTTAAAGAAGCGCTTGCGGAAGGGGACTCAGAGGAATCCGCGATTGAGCATTTCTTTAAACCGCAGTTCAAGACTGAAAGAAACGAAACACAGGTCATCGATACAGACCTTCTCGTTGTCGGGATGAGTACCGGAGGCATTCTGGCAATGCGCAGTGCGATGGAAACCATGAAAAGCCTTAACGGGAACAAGCGCGTCAGTATTCTGGCAATCGACAAAGCGGGAAAGTACGGAGGAAAGTCCGCGCTTGTTCATGAAATGGCGGCTGTAAATCCGCAGGTATATCAGAAGGCGGTCAATAATGGCGAGGACTTTGTTGATTCGGCAAGATTTCTAAAGGAATGGCTTGATTATACAACGGAAAACGACGTTCAATCAGCGAAGGAAGACATGATAAGGCTGTTCTTTGAGGAATCCGGGAAGACGATTGACTGGATGTACAAAAAAGGCTGGATGTTCGGTACCGCTAAAAAATCCGACATGACGGACGGTTACACGGCATTCAATACCGCGCTTACCTCTAATGTGGATATTGGTACCTATGAGGACCGCCGGGGTATTCTTGATACCTATTATAAATGCCTTATAGCCGGTGTGGTGGCGCAGGGCGGCGATTATTTGCTTGAGACCGAGGGCTATGATTTCATCATGGACGGAGACAGGGTCAAAGGCGTAAAAGCCCGTAATAACGTTACCGGCAAAGAATATATCATAAACGCCAAAGCCGTGATTATATCGACGGGAGGCTTTGGCGCAAATGATGAGATGATGACTGAGCTGATTGATCCCCGCTGGGCAGGACCCCGAAAACGGTTAGGAACCGGAATGGACGACGGCAAGCTGTTTAAGGCGGCCCTTGACGCAGGCGCGGGAACATGGAATATAAATATGTCGCCGATGGTTATGCACTTTAGTCTGCCGCATTATTTAACCCGCTTTCCGATTATTGTCCAGGAGGGTACACTGAACGGAAGAACCGGACGAAGCTCAACGTGGACGCTAAACGACTTACCGCTTGGTTTGGGTATATCTGCTGACACAGTTTATGTGGACAAGGACGGAGCCCGTTTTTGCGACGAGTCGCGTGTAGGACAATTTGCGACTGACCCCGCAATGGATTCATGGCATGGTTCAAGAGCCGGACAGTTTTACTATGCCATTTATTCAAAAGACCAGCTGGATGTAATAGCGAAGGAAGGCTTGAATAATATACCGCGTTGGGAAGGTTATTGCAGTCAGGGCGGCGTACCGAAAGACCTCCCCAT
>CAZJCH010000389.1:0-2856 GCA_964544005.1 uncultured Papillibacter sp. | reverse complement strand
CGCGATGAAACCGTATGTGGGGCCGGGATGGACGGAAGATGATTTTCACTGCCAGCGTCAGCTGGAGGAGCGGCAAGCCTTGGAAACGCACGCCAGAGCCGCCGGCTGCAGGCTGATCATCAATCCGGACCTGATCGTCAAGAACTACATAAAGGCAGCGCAGGTCGCGCGCCTGGGTACATTATTGGAGTTTATCGAGTCGATGCCGGACGACAGGATCGATATCGCCTTTGACGCAAACCTCAGCTTCAGTGAAACGGTGACCCTGGTGGGCGACTGGTTCTCCTCCGAGGCTTTTTCGAGAACCCTCACCTCCGGGTTCAAGCAAGCGATATTTACCCGGCACGCGCCGGGCATCCGGCGGAAGATCGACGCGTTTGACAAGGAGTTTGAGTACCTCCTTTCAAAAAACGGCGTGAAGGCCGGAGCGTCTAAAAGTGCGGCGGTTAAAGAGATTAAAAGATATATACAAATGTGACGAAAGGTGAGCTGAAAATGAGTCATCTGCGAACATATGTCACTCAGTTTTTTGATATGCTCGAGGTTTTCGAGGATATCTCAAGAGGCCACAACTATAAGGCGTATATGCGCGAGGCTGTGCTTGCGTTTCTGGACAGCGAGACAAAGGAGACGGCTTTTGCCGTATACGAAGCCTTTTTCGACAGCTACCGCATCACCCTGAAGGGTGAGCGCAATCTGTTCATCGACCTGTTGGACGTGCTGCGCAGCTATGAGGAGAACGCCGCCACACTCATCGACAAGCAGCGGGACCACTACATCCACTCGGTCAACGTCTTTATCCTCGGCTTGTGCGTCTACGCGCAAAACACCCATTACCGCAAAGCGTTCGACGATGCCAATATGGATAAGACGGACTATCCGTATTCCTATGACACGAAGCACGAGGAATTCTATTACCGCTGGGGGCTGGCGTCGCTGTTTCACGACGTGGGCTATCCCGTGGAGATCATCGGGAAGCAGATCGGCAAGTTTATCAGCTTTGCCGCCGGGGCGGACGGCGGTGTGAAGATCAACTCCCATCTGGAGTTTGACAATTTTGAGGCGCTGAACACCGTAGCGGAGGTCGTCCCGAAGCGCGACTTCACAAAAGCCTATTTTGATAAATATGAAAGCGCCGTCTATGTCGATCTGCTGAAGCCGACGGACCTCCTGGCCCACAAGCTGCACCTGGCGCTGGACGTCGATGTGAAGAATGTCAAGGCGGCGCTGGAGGACTTTGTCCGCGTCATGGCAAAAAGCGGCTTTATCGACCATGGGTATTACAGCGCCCTAATTATTTTAAAATGGTACGGCTATCTCATCCAGAGCTGCGGCTATAAGCCGGAATACTTTTTCTATCCCGTGCTGGACGCTGCCAGCGCCATACTGCTCCACAACTACTATAAAAATGTCCTGATGAAGCCGCCCTTTAATAAAGGCCCCCTGACACCCCGGGAGCATCCCGTCGCCTATCTTTTGATGCTCTGCGACGAGCTGCAGGAGTGGAACCGCGAAGCCTACGGCATTCTGGACAAAAAACGGACGCTCGCCGCCGAGGCGTCTCTTTCCATCAGCGACAGGCGCCTGGAGGTGACGTATCTGGCCAAATGCGGGACGCTGCCCGAGCAGTTTTCCGGGGAAAAGGAGGAGCTGTTCCGGACGCTCCTTGATATGAACGCGGTGTTTCCCGGCGGCTTTGCCGTGGGCTGCGAGGCGCTGGACAGGCTGGCGGCCCTATCGGGCGGGATGAAGCAGGAGACAGGAATTGTGCCGCGTCCGCTGCTCTTGAGTCTGGAAAGGCTGGCTGTCGCCATCCACGAGCTTTTCAATCAAAAGCAGCTGGAGCGTTATCCCGACAAGCCGCTTGCGTACCCGCGCTTTGCCGACCTGCCCGATTCGCTCAAATACTCGAATCTCCGCCAGGCGCGGAGCATCACCGATAAGCTGCGGCGCATGGGTTGGGAGATGCGCCCGAAGGGGAGCGCAGGCAAAGCGATAGAAGAGATCCCCGGCGATGCTGTTGAGGCGCTGGCGGTCTTTGAGCATGAGGAGTGGGTCAACGAGCGCGCCGCTTCCGGCTGGGTCTACGGCGAAAAGAAGGATGTCGACAAAAAGATCAGTCCATACATCGTGCCGTATAACGCGCTGACCGAGGAAATCAAGGACCTGGACCGCGATACGATCCGGAATATACCGTTGCTGCTGGATATGATCGGGATGGGGATTTACGAGGGCGGTGAGACGGCGGGGCATGCAGCGGCGCGCGCTGGAGCACCCATGCAGCCCGTCGCGGTCATAGAGCGCTCGCCGTACATTTTTGTGAGTTACGCGCATAAAAACGCGGACACCGTTCGCGCGCACATCGATAAGCTGCGCGGCGCCGGCTTCCGGCTCTGGTATGACGAGGAGCTATCGCCCGGCGCCGACTGGCCGGAGGAGACGGCGGCGGCGCTTTCCGGCGCGTCGTGCGTGCTCGCGTTTATTTCGCAGGACGCGGCTGCCGCCCAAAATGTCAGAGCGGAGCTCAGCTTTGCGCTGTCAAACAAAAAGCGGATTATCTGCGTTTATATCGGTGAAACAAAGCTGCCGCCCGGACTTCAGCTGCAGTTGGGAAATACGACAGCGATACTGGAACATCGTTTCAGCGACAAGGATAAATTCTACGAGCGGCTCATAGACGCGCTGCCCGGCAGCGCGCTTGACACATCCGCACGGGAGGCGCAATAAATGACAAGTCTCATCCCACCGTTTGACGCCTACAGAGGCAGCGACCCGTATATCTTTGTGAGCTACGCGCATAAGAATTCAGACATCGTCTTCGCGCATATCCGGACGCTGCATGACGCAGGCTTCCGG
>CAZJCH010000388.1:0-2873 GCA_964544005.1 uncultured Papillibacter sp. | reverse complement strand
TCCTGGTGCTCGATATGGGAGACCAGATCCGCATCCTCGATCTGGCGCGCGACCTCATCTCGCTGTCGGGGCTGACTCCGGATGAGGATATTGCCATCGAGTATACCGGCATCCGGCCGGGCGAAAAGCTCAGCCTGGAGCGCTTTGAGGTGGTGCGCCACAAATGAGGGTACTGTGCGAAATCTGTCCCCACGGCTGCGATATCGAGGAGGGCCATACAGGCTTCTGCGGCGCGCGGGGAAATGTCGCATGCAGGGTGACCGCCGTCAATTACGGCAGGGTCACCTCCATTGCCCTCGATCCCATCGAAAAAAAGCCCCTCCACCGCTTCATGCCCGGCAGCACAATATTGTCGGTCGGGAGCTTTGGCTGCAACCTGAGATGCCCCTTCTGCCAGAACTGCGACATCTCGATGGCGGACGGGAACACGGCGGAGACGTCTGACATGACGCCGGAGCAGCTTGTCGACAAGGCGCTGGAGCTGCGCCCGAGAGGCAATATCGGCATCGCCTACACCTACAACGAGCCGCTCATCGGCTATGAGTTCGTGTATGACTGCGCCGCTCTCGCCCATAAGCACGGCCTGAAGAACGTGCTGGTGACGAACGGTTATATCTGCGAAAAACCCCTCCTTGATATCCTGCCCTTCATCGATGCGATGAACATCGACCTGAAGGGCTTCACGGAGGCGTTTTACAAAAAAATCAGCGGCGATCTGGAGACCGTCAAGCGGACGATCGCGCTGTCGGCGATAAGCTGCCACGTGGAGGTGACGACGCTTATCCTCCCCGGCGAAAACGACAGCGAAGACGAAATAGCCGCCCTGTCCGGCTGGCTCGGCAGCGTCAGCTCCGATATCCCCCTGCACCTGTCCCGCTTCTTCCCGCGCTACGAATATAAAGACAGGAGCCCAACCCCGCCGGAAACGCTCTACACGCTCCGGGATATCGCACTGAAGCATTTGAAATATGTGTATTTGGGGAACATATAAGGCTTGAACGAAAGCGGCGGCGGATGAAGCATATCATCCGCCGCTTTATGTCATGTCAGTGCCGCCCTTATTCCGCGCAGAGCTTTTCGCCGAGGCGGCGGCCGGCGAGGATGTGGAAGTGGAGGTGATTGACGGATTGGCCGGCGTCTTCGCCGCAGTTCGTGATGACGCGGAAGCCGGTGTCTAAATCCTTCGTGAGCTTTGCGATGGCCTCAAAGCATTTGGCGACGTAGACGGAATTCTCCGCCGTGATGTCCGCGGCGCAGGGGATATGAAGCTTCGGCACGACGAGGAAATGGACGGGCGCCTGGGGGTACAGATCGTTGAAGGCGATGACGAAATCATCCTCGTACCGCTTCGTCGAGGGGATTTCCCCGGTAATAATTTTACAGAAAATACAGTCGGACATATATGATACCTCCTTATTTCAATCCCAGCTTTTCGATCACAAAATCGTCTACGGCGGCGAGAGCGTCGTCGAGCTTGGACGTGTCTTTGCCGCCGCCCATGGCGGAGTCGGGCTTACCGCCGCCGGAGCCGCCGGCGATTTTTGTGATGGTCTTGATCAGGTCGCCAGCGCGGATGCCCTTGGAAACGGCCGCAGCGCCGCAGACGGCCAGGAACGTGATCTTTCCGTCGCTGACGGAGGAGAGGACGGCGACGATGGTGTCGTCCTTGTCGCGCAGGTAATCGCCCATCTGTCGGAGCTTATCGGCGTCGGCGTCAGCTAAAGCCGAGGTCAGCACCTTTAATTCGCCGACTGTTCTCGCGCCAAGCAGGAAGCGCGCGGCCTCGCCGTTAGCCTCCCTAGCGCTGAAAACATCCACAGCGCGGCGCAGCTCGCGGAGCTCCGCGGACTGCTGCTCCAGCTTCAGCATAATTTCATTTGTGTTATTTGCCTTGACAATATTGGCCAGCTCGAAAAGCAGCGTGTCGTCCTGCTTAAGATGCTCCAGGGTGGCCTGACCTACGGTGGCCTCGATGCGGCGCACGCCAGAGGCGACGGAAAATTCGCTCGTGATGGAAAACGCCCCGGCCTTCGCCGTGTTGTCCAGATGCGTGCCGCCGCAGAGCTCCGTGGAATACGAGCCCATGCTGACAACGCGGACGACAGTACCGTATTTTTCGCCGAACAGCGCCGTCGCGCCGATTTTCTTGGCTTCGGCTATCGGCATTTCCTCGATTTTGATTGGCATGCCCTCCAGAATGGCGTTGTTGACGAGGTCTTCGACCTTCCGGAGCTCCTCCGGCGTCGTCGAAGAGAAATGGGTGAAGTCAAAGCGCAGCCTGTCGGGCTCCACGAGGGAGCCGGCCTGCTGGATATGGTCGCCGAGGACAGCTCTGAGAGCTTTGTGCAGAAGGTGCGTCGCCGAGTGGGCGCGCATGATGGAGCGGCGGCGCGCTTCGTCTATTTCGGCCTTCACGTCGCTGTCCACGTTCAGCTCGCCGCAGACCATGACGCCGGAGTGAAGATATTTCCCGCCCTTGTTCTTCTGAACGCCCGTCACTTTAAAGACGGAGCCGTAGGACGATATCATGCCGTGGTCGGCCGACTGGCCGCCCATCTCAGCGTAAAACGGCGTTTTGTCCAGGACAATGACAGCCTCATCGCCGGTCCGGATCGACGAGCAGAGCTCGCCGTCGGAGACGATGGCAAGGATGCGCCCGTGATCCGTCTGCTTCTCGTAGCCGGTAAACTCCGTCGGTGTATTGTCGAGCCCCAGGTCGATGCCGGCCCACGCTAGGTCGCCCATGGCTGCTCTGGCCGCCCGGGCGCGTTCCCGCTGCTCTTTCATGTGGCGGTTGAAGCCGTCTCTGTCAAGGGTAAAGCCCTGCTCCTCAATGATCTCGCTTGTCAGGTCGACGGGGAAGCCGTAGGTGT
>CAZJCH010000387.1:0-2883 GCA_964544005.1 uncultured Papillibacter sp. | reverse complement strand
GATATTACTGACCTGAAACACCCCGTTATGCTGCAGGCTGTCCAGGGCATTCGTCCGGGACTTGACAGCCGCGTTATGGCTGCTGACGGCCATTTCGCGCTGCTGCCGGATGCCGGGGATAAAATCCATGTCATCGATGTTTCCGATTTGTCGGATATTAAGGAAGCGGGCTGCATTGACACAACGGGTCCTATCGCGGCTATCTGCTGCGAGGGCGAAAGCGTATATGCCGTTGAGGAATCCGGGAGCCTGCGCGTCATCGATATGACGAAGCCGCCCTTTGTGAAGACAGACCCGAATCAAAAAATTGCGTACATCACGATTGACGACGGTCCGTTCAAAAATTATACGGCGAGAATGCTGGATACGCTTAAAAAATATGACGTCAAGGCGACATTTTTTGTTGTGCCCAAGAGCGGGCTGGACGCGCTTTACCAGCGAATCATTGACGAGGGCCATGTGCTGGGGAATCATTCCTACAGTCATGACTACGGTTATGTTTTCGGCTCGACTGTCAATTTTGAAAAAGACCTCTTAAGAGCAAGGAATTTCATATTGGACAGATTCGATTATACGACAACAGTCTACAGATTCCCCGGCGGCACCATGGGGCGCGGCAAAAACACCATCAGCGCCCGGGCCGAAATCCTCACGGAATACGGGTACCGTTATTTTGATTGGAATGTATCGACAGCGGATACGGATCCCAACCTGAAAACATACGGCAGCACAGCCGACATCGTGAATATACTTGTGAATAACGTGCTCTGGAACACGAGGGGTGCGAAAAGGGTTATCGTCCTGATGCATGACGGAAAATCCTATACGGCCCAGGCGCTTCCCAAAATCATCGAGGGCCTGCAGAAGCAGGGCTATATCTTCGATGTGCTGACGAATTATTAGTATCATGCCGCCTGCGGCACACCGGCCGGGCGGCATGTTTTTTACTGTTGTATTTTACAATACTATAAAGATATGCTATAACTATTGAAGCATTTCTCCGGACAGCGCGGGACAGGCTGTGTCCGGAAAGACTCGGGAGGAACTATATGGACACATTACAATCGCTTTTCAGCGGCGTATTCCAGTTTCACTGGGAATTTCTTATCATGTACGCAATAGGCGGCGGGCTCATTTATCTGGCCATCGCCAAGGACTACGAGCCGATGCTCCTTCTGCCCATCGGTTTCGGTGCGATTCTCGCCAACCTGCCCTTAAACGCCGTATGGATCACCGGAGAAGGTCCCGGCGTCCTCAGAATCCTGTATAATGCCGGCATAATCACCGAGCTCTTCCCGGTGCTCATATTCATCGGTATCGGCGCGATGACGGACTTCCGTCCGCTCTTTTCAACGCCTAAGATGATTTTTTTCGGAGCGGCGGCGCAGTTCGGCATCTTTGCGACGATTATCGCCGTGCTCGGACTGACGTCGCTCATCCCGGGGCTATGGGAGAATATCGTCAATCTCGGGCAGCAGCAGGAAGTATTCCAGGGCGTGAACCCGCTGCATATTATTTTCAAAGCGGCGGCGGCCATCGGCATCATCGGTGCGGCGGACGGGCCTACCTCCATCGTGGTGGCAAGCCAGTTTGCGCCGCAGCTCCTGGGCCCCATCTCGGTGGCGGCGTATTCCTATATGGCGCTGGTACCGATCATCCAGCCCCCCGTCATCCGGGCGCTGACCACAAAGAGTGAGCGCCAGATCAAGATGGAATTCAGCGAGAAAAAGGTCAGAAAGACGACAATGATTCTCTTTCCCATTCTTGTCACCGTTATTGCCGCGATCATCGCACCCATCAGCGCGCCGCTCATCGGGCTTCTGATGTTCGGCAATCTGATCAAAGAGTGCGGCGTGCTTGAGAGGCTGAACAAAGCGGCGCAGAACGAGCTATCCAACATCGTTACGCTGCTCCTTGGAATCACCATCGGCGCGACAATGAATTATGAGGCCTTTCTGCAGCCGGTCACCCTCCTGATCCTCGCTCTCGGATTTGTGGCCTTCGTGTTCGATACGGCGGGCGGGGTGCTCTTCGCGAAGCTTCTGAACCTCTTCTCCAAGAAGAAGGTCAATCCCATGATCGGCGCGGCCGGCATTTCCGCCTTTCCGATGTCGGCCCGCCTTGTCCAGAAAATGTACAGCAAGGAATCCCCGGGCGATTTTATACTGATGCAGGCGGTTGGTGCCAATGTGGCGGGACAGATCGGTTCGGTTGTGGCCGGCGGTATCATCCTGTCTCTTGTGCCCATGCTTCTGGGCCGATAAGGAGGTCTAATAATGAATAGTATTTTACTTGCCCTTGAGCTGATGGGTTACGGTTTAGGCGGCGTGTTCCTCTCGCTGATATTACTCTATATCCTCATACGCGTCACAGGGAGGACATCCAAAAAGAAAGATGAATAAATGCGACAGGGGAGTGGACATGCCGCTCCCCTGCCGCATTTGCGCTGCTGTTAAGGCTTTAAGCTTCTGAATCGGGCGCGCGCGTCTGGCCTTATGCCGGCGTATGAATAAGCTGGGCCTTTTTGTCAATAAATGAACGCAGCTTGATGTGACAGAGCTTTTTTTTGTGTTATAATAGTGTAAAACTACAAGAAAACATAGGAGATACAGATGGAGAACAGCAATCCCCTGGGCGAGCGGAAAATCTCAAAACTGCTCATACAATTCTCTGTACCTGCTACGGTGGGTATGCTGGTGAACACGATATATAATATCGTTGACAGAATATACATTGGCAACAGCCCGGATATGGGCTCAAACGGCATCGGCGGCATCACCCTTGTTTTCCCGATCATGATTATACTCATGGCCATGGGTATGCTGTTCGGTATCGGCGGCGCCACGCTTTTTTCCATCCGGTTAGGCGAGGGGAAGAAGGAGG
>CAZJCH010000386.1:0-2900 GCA_964544005.1 uncultured Papillibacter sp. | reverse complement strand
GCCGTACCCCAGGAGCATACTGAAAACAGGGGGCAGATTCTGGGCAAACGGCAGGCTCGCCCTGAAAGCCGCGCTTGATGTAGAAACGGAAACCTGGCCCACGCCGCCCGCCAGCTTATTCAGGGAGCCTCCGAAGAAATTCGCAAAACCGGCGGCGAAAACAGTCAGCGTCAGGCCAGCCACGTTTTGGTTTGCCCGCAAGGTAATGGTGAGGACGCTGTAGATGAGTCCGCCGATAACGGCCGCCGCGAAGGCGCATATGATGGCGATGAGGATACAGACAAGCCCATTGGGGTCGGGAGTGCTCCGTTCATAGAAAAACACCCCGATGAGCCCCGCTATGCCTCCCAGATACATGATGCCGGGTACGCCGAGGTTCAGGTTGCCGGATTTTTCGGTCAGGATCTCGCCTGTGGCGCCGAACAATATCACAGTGCCGAACATGATGCCGGCCTGAAGTATCGCTATGATCTGGGTCATGCCTCAACCTCCTTATGACTCCCGCCGCGGAACCTGACCTGATACTCGATGAAGAATTCACTCCCGAGTATGAAGAATAATATGATACCTGTCAGCATATTGGAAACGTGATTATTCAGGTTGTAGCGCGAGGCGATCTCGATGGCGCCCTTGTCGAGGAATACGAGCAGCGCGGCGATCAGGATCATGACAAAGGTGTTGAATTTGGCCAGCCACGCAACGATGATCGCCGTAAATCCCCGGCCGCCTGCGGTGCTTGTTGAGATCGTATGACTGGCGCCGGAGACAGCGATAAACCCCGCGATGCCGCACAGAGCGCCGGAGATGAACATGGTGCGCATGATGACCCTGCCGACGTTGATGGCCGAATAACGGGCGGTATTCTCGCTCTCGCCTACAACAGCGATTTCATAGCCGTGCTTGCTGTAGCGGAGATAAACAAACATGCCCACCGTCAGCGCCAGCACCAGTATGACGTTGAGGGCATACGGCTGCCCGAACACCTCCGGGAACCAGCCGACCTTTGTCTTGGCGTTGATCACGCCGACGGTGTTGGAGCCCATGGGATTTTCCCACAGCGCCACAAAAAAGGCTGTAATCTGTATGGCAATGTAATTCATCATGAGCGTAAAAAGGGTTTCGTTTGTATCCTTTTTCGCCTTGAAAAATCCCGGTATGAGGCCCCATAAACCGCCGGCCAGAATGCTCACCGCGAGCATGAGGATCAGGAGGGGAATGGTGGGCAGGGTGTTGCCCAGGTAAATCATGCAGGCGGCGGCAGCACAGCCGCCGATCAGGACCTGGCCCTCCGCGCCGATGTTCCAAAACCGCATCTTAAAAGCCGGCGCGAGACCGACCGCGATGCACAGAAGCATCATCATATCGCGGATGGTGACCCACATGCGCTTGTTCGTACCGAATGCGCCGTCAAACATGGCGCCGTATACCTTGAGGGGGTTCAGCTTGACAATGGCATAGATGATGACGGCGCAGATCACAAGCGCGGCAACCAGAGCGATTGCCCTAATCCACATTGATCTCCAGAAGGGAATGGCAACGCCGCGCTTGGAAATACGCACGAAGGGTTCCGAGCTTTTAAGCTTATTATTCATGGTTCGCCTCCTCACCAAGATGCGTCATGAGAAGGCCGACCTCCTCTTTGCTGGCTTTGCGGGCATCCACGATGGCGCTGATCCTGCCCGCGCACAGAACCAATATTCTGTCGCACAGCTCCAGCAGCACGTCCAGGTCCTCACCCACGTATATGACGGCCGCGCCCGCCTCCTTCTGCTTGTTTAAAAGATGGTAGATGGTATAGGAGGTGTTGATGTCCAGCCCGCGCACGGCGTAGGCGGTCATCAGCAGGGAGGGCTTGGCGGAAATTTCCCTGCCGACCAAAACCTTCTGCACGTTGCCGCCGGAGAGCCGGCGCAGCGGGATGCTGATACTGGGGGTGACCACTTCCAGCTCATCCACGATCTGGCTGGCCAGAGCTTTTGGCGTTTTTCTATCGGTAAAAATGGATTTGCCTTGTTTATAGCTCCGAAGCATCACATTGTCCGTCAGGTCCATGGAGCCCACGAGACCCATCCCTAAACGATCCTCCGGTACGAACGCCAGATGCACACCCAGATTGTAAATATCCAGAGAGGATTTGCCCGACAGTTCCTCCTCGGGGCCGTCAGGCGGCAGGAAACGAATGGAGCTGCACTTATCGGCGTGCCGGAGGCCCGCGATGCTCTCAAGCAGTTCGCGCTGACCGCTGCCCGTGATGCCGGCGATCCCCAGTATTTCTCCGCCGTAAGCGGTAAAGGAAACAGTGTCAAGCCTCTTGATGCCATCTGAGTCGAATACTGTAAGGTTTTTGACAATAAGCCGCTCCTGGGGATTTTTAGGTTCCGGTCTTTCGATATTCAGTGTAACCGACCGGCCCACCATCATATTGGTGAGCTCCTGCGGATTTGTGTCCTTCGTGGCGGTTTCGCCAACGAATTCGCCCCGGCGCAGGACCGCGACCCTGTCTGATATCTCCATAACCTCGCGAAGCTTGTGCGTGATGATGATCAGGGATTTGCAGTCGGCCCTCATATTGCGCATGACGGCGAAGAGCTTTTCAATTTCCAGGGGTGTCAGCACGGCGGTGGGTTCGTCGAGAATGAGCACGTCGGCACCCCGGTAAAGCACCTTGACGATTTCCAGCGTCTGCTTTTCCGAGACGGACATGTTGTATACTTTTTTATCCGGGTCTACCTCAAAGCCGTAACGGTCACAAATTTGTTTTACCTGATCGCGGACATGCTTCAGATCGATGAGTTTACGTTCGTTCAGTCCCAGCACAATGTTCTCCGCCGCAGTCAGCACATCCACCAGTTTGAAATGCTGGTGAATCATGCCGATGCCCAGGTCGAACGCATTCTTGG
>CAZJCH010000385.1:0-2918 GCA_964544005.1 uncultured Papillibacter sp. | reverse complement strand
GATACCCGAAGACCAGCCGCTTTCCCGGCCTGCCGCAGGAGCTGATTGGCCGCATCCAGCACGGCCGCTCCCACGCGGGCATCATCCCGCGCTGAGAAGGCGAGCAGTTCACTGCCCGTCCTTGAAGCTTCCGACGCGAGCCGCGCCAGAAGCTGAATATACTGTGCGTCCGGCAGCTCCGTTAAAAGCCGGACCGCGTGATCAAAAGCCGCCTGCACCATTTCCTGTTTCGTGGTCAGCACCTGCTTTTTCGCTTCAAGCGCCGCGACGCTGGCCCGGCGCTCCAGGCGCTGTCTTGCAGTCTGCTCGCCGTCGCTTATGACTTTTTGATATTCAGCCTGCGCCGTTTCCGCGAAGGCTGCTTCGATTTCGGCGCAGCGGGCTTCCGCCTCCGATACGATCAGCGCTTGTTCGGCGGCCGCGTCGGCTTCTATCCGGTCAATGATTTTTTGGATACCATTCATATAAAACCCCCATATCACCGTCCAACGGCGATACATTACTATAAGCTGATCAGCATAAACAGGGAAACAAGCAGCGACAGGATCGCATAGAATTCCACCGTAATGCAGAGGATCATGCCCTTGGCCCAGTCATTGGGCTTCTTTGCGAGTATATTGACGGCGGCCACAGCAACGCGCCCCTGAAAGATTGCCGAGACAAGACCGCCGACAGCGATCGGCAGGCACGCTACGAAGTAGCGGAAGCCCTCGGTGAGCGACAGATCCACGGCCGTCCCATCCAGCACGCCCATATTCATAAGCGCGAGGAAGCCGACAACAAAGCCATAAATGCCTTGGGTACCCGGGATAACCTGCAGGATCAGTGCTTTGCCGAATTTGCTCGGGTCCTCGCTTATGACGCCGGCGCCGGCCTCGCCGACCATACCCGTGCCCTTGGCGCTGCCGATACCCGACAGGACGACGGCGAGCCCCGCTCCGAGAAGACCTAATGCCATCCCGCCAAAAGTCTCTAGAAATTGCATGAATCTTTCCTCCTTTTAATCGTTGTCAATGACGTTTATATATTTTGTGTTGATACACAGAGGTTGAAACGGCCGCCCGCCGTCCTTGTAAAATTTCCCGAAGAACTCCAGGCACTGCAGGCGCAAGTCATGCACGTAGCAGCCCAGAAGGTTCAGGCCGAGATTCAAGGCGTGTCCGATAAGAAAGATGGGTATAAAAGCCACGATATTGCCCGTCAGGGCTGCGATGGTATTGAAAACCTGAGCGATGACGCCGCCTGCCAGCATCAGTGCCATGAGGCGCGAATAGGAGAGAACGTCTCCGAAATAGCCGGTGATATTATAAAGGCTCGCCAGACCGCCGACGAACTTACCGATGATCGTCGGCTTTGAGCGCCCCTGGGTCAGCACCAGCGCGGCGACACCGGCGATTGCCACCCACCAGGTGATGCCCAGTGCCCCAAGAGCAAAGCCGGCAAACAGGAGCCACCAGGAGCCCACGTCAAACAGTGCGTCCCAAAAGTGGCCGTCGATGGTCTGCTTGACAAAGCTGATGGCCATACCGGCGATAATCTGCACCCCGCCCAGAGCCAGCGCCCCAATAAGGAGCAGCTGCGTATCGGCGATAGGGCTGAACAAGGGCGTGTACGGAAGAACGAACTCTCCGCCAAGCAATAAGAATATCTGCTGGAGCGCGTCCCCAAAAAAACTGCCCGTGACGAAGCCCATGACGATCGTCGCGAGACCGCACATCAAAAGCAGGTTGAAGAAGTTTTTCATGCCGCCCCGCGGTTTTTTGCGTTTTACGATCAGCGCGGCCAGCAGCATAATAAGCCCGTAGCCCACGTCCGACATCATAACGCCGTAAAACAGCACGAAGAAAGGCGCCATCAGCGGATTCGGATCCACGCCGTCATACGCCGGCAGGCTGTACATCTCCGTTACCATGGTGAGGGGACGGGTCAGCGGATTGTTTTTTAGCTGCACGGGGACATTTCCGTATTCCTCCGGAGCGGGATCTCTGAGCTCCCAGACGCAGGTATATTTTTCCAGCGTTTCGCTCAGTGTTTTTTCGGACGGCGCGGGTATCCAGCCGGTGAGCGTCACGGAGGAGACCGTCGCCAGGAGCCTTTCGCCCGCCGCCGCGCGGGCGATTTTCGTCTCCACGAAGTCCAGGGCCCGCTGAAGTCCGAAACGCCGTGCGCATTCCAGTATGATTTGATCCCTGAGGCTCGCCGACTCGCTTTGTATCTCTTCGATACGCGCTCTTGCCTGCGCGATATTATCGCCTGCCGTGCCGCTCAGGCTTCGAAGCGAAGAGATCGAGAAAAACCTCGCACGCAGAAAGTCCTCGACAGCCTCCTCCTTCTCGCGGAGATAGACGACAAGAACGCACAACTGGTCCCTATCGGACGATATTTCAAAAACCTGCGCCTCCGGCACGGCATCACCGAGCGCGCGCTCAAGCTCCGGCAATTCCGTCGACGGCGGAAGCGCGCCGAACATAATGCCCGTCGTTAAAGTCCCCTCGCTGTTAAGAGGCACCGACATCGGCTCCCATGGCAGGAGGGACTCGATCACGGAATTCTCGCGGACCTCCACGGCGGCAAGCCGTCTCACCCGGCTGTCGCAGTCGATGAGCTTTTCGGAGAGCTCCAAATACTCGTTCAGCGTATCTTCCCGCAGAAAATCCTCGACCTGAACATCGGGCCGGACTGCGAAGACTGATGTTTTGTAAGGCACGTATTGCCTTATAACGTTCAGCGCAAGTGCGAGGCGCGCACTCAGCCCGCGATATTTCTCCAGTTCACCCGTTTCGCACTGTGCGATCATGGCGACCTCGGGATCGGAGAGCAGGTCCTCCGGCTCCGATACCTCTACGCAGCCAAGCAGCATCAGCTCCCGCAGCAGATCATCCTTTTGCGAGCGTACCGTGGTCAGCATGATTTTCTTC
>CAZJCH010000384.1:0-2920 GCA_964544005.1 uncultured Papillibacter sp. | reverse complement strand
GGAAAGGGGTATCTATATATTCTTGAAGGAATGCTGAAGGCCCTCAAAGGCGAAATGCTGAGCCGCGAAGCCGTGGTCGTCACGGAAGGCATAATGTCCATCAAAGGCATGCCATCTAAAGCTGGCAGGGATAAGGCCGATTTTGCGGGCTTTGATACACAGGATATTAGATTCACTTACTGTACCGAATTCATTGTAAACAGAAAAAACCAAAAGGATGTCAATCATCTGCGTGATTTTCTTGACATCCGCGGGGACAGCATCGTCGTTGTCGATGACGACGAGCTCATAAAGGTCCATGTACACTCAAACGAACCGGGTATTATTATCACAGAGGCGCTCACTTACGGGCCGCTTGCCACAATAAAGATCGAGAACATGCGGGAACAGCATACGGTCAAGATCGTCGAGAGCCAGTCAAGCGCAAGTCTGTCCGGGCAGACTTCCGGTGCCGACGCCGATATTGCAAGTCCGCAGGCGGAAACAACACCCGAATTTGAAGTAAGGGTGTCTGAAGAGACCGTGCCGGATGATTTATGCATTGTAACCGGGCCTGAAAAGAAGCTCGGGGTCGTTGCTGTCTGCGCCGGAGAGGGCATGAGCAATGTGTTCTGCGATCTTGGTGTCGATCAAATTATCGTCGGCGGTCAGACAATGAACCCGTCAACGGAGGATATTCTCACTAAAATTACGGCGACCAACGCCGAAACTGTATTTGTGCTGCCGAACAACAAAAATATTATCATGGCGGCACAGCAGTGCGCGAGACTGACCGATAAAAAGGTGGTCGTGATCCCGTCTAAATCAATGCCGCAAGGTATATCGGCGATGATCGCCATGGATACCGCAGCGACGATCGAGGAAAACATGGAGCTCATGTGTGAGGCGATCAGCCGTGTCCATACGGCGCAGGTCACATATGCCGCCCGCGATTCCGAGTATGACGGGCATTCGATAGAGGCCGGAGATTACATCGCGCTTCTGGAAGACACACTTGTGGCCACCGGTAAAGATTCTGTCGCACTTGTAGATGCCGTCGCGCTGTCACTATCCAAATACTCACCGGAATTTATCACAGTTTTCTCCGGAGCGGACATTGATGAAAAGACATCTAACGAGGTACTGAAGAGGCTGACCACCGCCATCCCGAACGCCGAGGCCTCTATCGTCTACGGCGGGCAGCCGGTTTATTATTTCCTCATATCAGCAGAGTAAGACAATAAAACAGCGCCCGCCGGCTGGCGGGCGCTGTTTTTCTTATATCAGGTTTTCGTTACGAGGAAGCCCGCTGCCATGTCCTTGATCTGCTGAGCGGACGGATATTCCAGATTTTCATCGACCTTTTGATCAGCCGCAACGAGCGCGACATATGTTGGCATTTCATGCTTCCGGATGATCCTCTTATACTTTTTTACCTCGGTCAGAAGCTTATTAATAGCGTAATCGGCCAGATCAGGTGTTTTGGCCATTTTGCAATAGAGCTCCTTGCATGTCAAATACGGGATGAGTACCGTCGGTTCGCTTTCTTTCGGGAATATCTCCAGCATCAGCTTTACAAGCTTTTCCCTCTGCGCCAGGCCAAAAGGAAATGCCCACTTTTCATAATCCGCCTGTTCCTGCTGTTGCTGCGCCTTGCTTTTCCAGGATAAGATATTAATATCTCCGAGCGCCATGAGCAAAGTCCCCCTTCATTGGTATCGATGATTGGAATGGTTTACTCGGTCTATTGATTGATGATATCATATCCAAATGTCCTTTGCAACATAATATAAATGATGAAATACACTGCGCGGACCCGGTTGAAACTGAACGTTTCCATAATTACCGTTAGAAAAATTTGTATTGTTATTCGTATGAAAATAGTGTAAAATAATAAGGAGAGATATACATGTACAAAAAGTTCGGGAGGCTGTGTCATATGAAGTTATGCAAATTGGTATTCATCGCCGTCGCGGCGTTTGTGGCGGTGGCGGCAGCAATTACTGCAGTCGTATATTTTAAGGATGAGATTCTGGAACTAATCGTGGATGTCAGGAAAAAAATTGACCAGAAAAAATCAATGCTTTTCCACAGCAACGAATACACCGACTACGCAGACATATAGACGAAGCTTAAAAGCACTCTGGGGGGCAAGTATTGCCCCCCAGAAAACTATCCAAACACTCCTCGCAAAGGCGGTGAATGCATGCATTTCAAGGAAGCAAAATCGATTTTGTCGCCTCATAACGGCATGAATCTATACCGCGGCTGCTCGCATGGCTGCATTTACTGCGATTCACGGAGCCTTTGTTATAACATGCAGCACGATTTTGAGGATATTGAAGTTAAAATCAACGCACCTGCCCTGCTTGAAAACGCGCTCAAGAAAAAACGTAACAAATGTATGATCGGTACCGGCTCCATGTGTGATCCCTATCTGCAGCTTGAGCGAGAGCTTGAGCTGACGAAGACGTGTTTTGAGCTCGTCGAACAATACGGTTTCGGGCTGTCCATGATCACAAAATCCGAGCTTGTATTAAGAGACCTTGACCTGTTGAAAAGAATCAACGAGAAGACAAAATGTGTTGTGCAGATGACACTGACGACGTATGACGAAGCCTTATGCAAAATTATCGAGCCTAATGTCTGTACGACGAGACGGCGGTTTGAAGTATTGAAAATCCTGAAGGAAAACAATATCCCGACGGTCGTCTGGCTGAGCCCGATCCTGCCGTTTTTAAACGACACGGAAGAAAACCTGCGGGGTATTCTCGGGTACTGCGTCGAGGCCGATGTCTATGGCATCATCTGCTTCGGTTTCGGCGTCACGCTCCGGGACGGGGATAGGGATTATTTCTATAAAAAGCTTGACGAACATTTCCCGGGCTTGAAGGAAAAATACATAAGAAGGTACGGGAATGCCTATGAGGTCCGAAGCGAT
>CAZJCH010000383.1:0-2927 GCA_964544005.1 uncultured Papillibacter sp. | reverse complement strand
ACTACGGAATCCGTTATATTGAAATAGTCTGTCCAGTCTGGAAGGGGGATTTTTTGGGGGGTAAATAGAAAAAGCACCTTTCGGTGCTTTTATTATCACGGGGCAGAGGTCCGCCACTGCATTTATGGGTGGGTCTCCTTGGTAAAGGGTTTCTACTCTCCGAGCGGCAGCGCGTAAAGCTCGGCGATGGTCAGGCCGAAACGCGCCTGAACGACCTGCTCGAAGTGGGCCAGGGGTTTATCGTATAATTCATTGCCCTGCGTTTTAAAGGCAGCGCTGAACATCTGCTGTACAGTATCCATGTCGGGGTATTCCTCGCCATGTTCACCGGTGGCAGGGTAGATATCAAGGGCGCACTCCATACCGTCCTTAAACAAAGATATGTGGTATTTGCCCGCGTCGGCAAAGTACAGGATCAACAGGCTATAGCCGTTCACATCGTGATCGTAAAACTCAATATTAGAGCCCTCAGGATTACTGTTTTCAGGACGCTTGCCCCATTCGGGCCTGTAGATAGAAATGTGCATATCGTGCGGCTCATGCTCGTCATATTTGTATGCTGTGTTGGCCTCATCCGGGAAAAAGCCAAGGTTACGAAGCGTTGGCGGCTCAAACGGCATTTCAAACAGCGTATCCGCAGAGATGCCGAGCGTCTCAGTGAGGAGCTCGTTGAAGGTTTGAACGGGTGTCAGTAAGACGTCTTCGACGTCCTCGGCACCGGTGTCGGTAAACATGGCGCGCACGGTCTGCTCCAAGCCTGCGCGTTCGTCCTCGTCAAACATGAAGCTGTCATTTTTATGGTCATACACATAGTTCAACGCAAGCTCGCCGTCTTTATTTGCCATGATCACATAGGCGTCGAAAAACGGGTAATATCCTATGTCGATCTTATAGCCGTTCTGGGCGAAAACAGTACGGACGCAGTTCCTCAGCCATTCCCCCGGCGGGTCGCCCCATTCGACGTGGTTGAGGCGCACGGAGGCGCTCTCGCCGTCATAGATCGCCTGTGTGCCGTCGTTGTCCATGGAAAATCCAAGCTCGGCAAGGGTGAAGGCGATGAGGAAATCCTTTTGCTCCAAACCTTGATAGATATCCGACAGGGGGAAATAGTCGCCGATGGGGCAGCCTGCCAGATACAGATGCTTGAGGCTTGTCAGCGAGACAAGCGGCGACACGTCGGCAAGCGTCGAGTTGTCAAGCATCAGCAAATTCAGGTTGACAAGCTCTGAAAGCGGGCTGTAATCCTGCGCCGCGCAGCCGGAGAGCGCCAGCATCTTCAGGCTAGTGAGCCCGGCGAGCGGCGCGATATCGCTGATCGGATTGCCGCCCAGCGACAGCGCGGTCAGCTTATATAGCCCGCTCAGCGGTGCGATATCGGCAACCGCGTGGAAGGACAGGTCAAGGCTCTCCAGATTCTTAAAAAATTCCAGTCCGCCGATATCATGAATCGCCGCTTCCCCGGATATGTAGCGCTGCCATTCATTGCTGAGGTTCAGCCGGGTCACCGACTCGGCCTCTTCCGCAGTGATATTGCCCTCAGTCTTTCCCATCGACCCGCGCACCATCGCCTCCAGCACCGGATCGGCGAACGTCACGATTTCGGGTGCCGCAGCAGACGGAGCGGTCGCCGCAGACGGGGTGGACGCGGGCGACGTCGCGGCAGGCGCGCCGCAGGCCGCAATACCCATGGCCAGCAAAGTGGTCAACAATACGAACAGTGCCCTTTTCATCAAAGCCCCCCCTTTGCGATCTTAATAAAAGAAGCCTGAAAACTATTGGGTGCGTGACGGAGAAAGCAAGGGCAAGCCCTTTTAACTCCTTCCGGTCTTGCCTTCCAGCAGCTTTTGTGTCCGTTTGATACTCTCCAAAAAGTCATTCTCAACCGGTGGATCAAATATTCGCGTAAAATCTCCATCGCCCATCTGCGGAACTGAGTGCCACGCAAGGATTTTACACGATAACCAACGGAAATAATGACATCGAGATTGTAATAATCGACTTGATATGTTTTCCCGTCTGCAGCAGTTGTTGCAAAATTCGCAACAACTGAATTTTTGTTGAGTTCGCCCTCTTCATATATATTTTTGATATGGCGAGATATGGTTGATTTATCCCGCTGGAACAGCTTGGCCATTTGATCAATAGACAGCCAAATAGTCTCATCAACCATCTGGACATCTATTTTCGTAACCCCATCTTCCGTCTGATATATAATGATTTCGGATTTATCAGATTTCAAACCCGATTCCCCCTTATTGCTTTTGGATGCTTTTATGGACTTCACCTTCGTCACCGATTTGGGAGTCCGGTATTGTAACGTCCGGAGTCGGCTTTGATCCCACGGATGGTGTCAGGCATATATGACCTGCGATTGCAAAGTTAAATCTGTTTTATATGATTATATAGCATCATACATTTTTTGTACATTACAATAAAACCATATTGTGACAATAATGACCGCCGGGTATTGGCCCGGCGGTCACATTATATATCTATTTCTTGAGACGTTCCTCGAGGGCGGTGAGCTGGTCTTTGAGCTCCTGGGGGAGGTTGCTGCCGAGGGTGGCGAAGTATTCGCGGATGGAGGCGGTTTCCTGGGTCCATCTGTTTTTATCGACCTCGAAAAGCTCCTGCATGGCGGAATCGCTGATGTTAAGGCCGGTGGTGTCAATAGCGCCGGGGGCGGGCATATAGCCGATGGGGGTGCTGTCGGCTTTGCCGGTACCGGAGACCTGCTGGCAGACCCATTTGATGATGCGGCTGTTTTCACCGTAGCCGGGCCAGATAAACTTGCCGTCGCGCTTTCTAAACCAGTTGACCATAAATATCTTCGGCAGCTTGTCGGGGGTGGTCTTTTTGCCGATTTCAAGCCAGTGCCTGATATAATCGCTCACATGATAGCCGATGAACGGCAGCATGGCGAACGG
>CAZJCH010000382.1:0-2929 GCA_964544005.1 uncultured Papillibacter sp. | reverse complement strand
TCGTGCGTCAAGGAAGGTTACACCAACGTTCCTGCGCTTTGTATCTAACCACAAATCAAAAAGAAGTTATTATATGAAAAACCGACACTATTGATAATGAAATTGTAAAGCCAAAAGAACAGAGAAGATAACAACATAAAATAACCTATGATACTTCTTCTTATGTACAGAAGCAGGCTTATGATGAACAGCGGGATTCCCACGGTCAGGTAGTACATATCAAACGCGCGCATCATGATGGCTTTATCCACAGTATCATACGCATGCAAACCATTGCCGCCGTAGATCTCCACCTGCTCACCCCTCAAAGACATTACGCGAAACGGCGCGCCGTTATCCTCGGTAAAAACAGCGTAAATTGTAGAGCCTAAAAGAATGACAAGCAGTATTATCGAAAACGTCACAACAATTCTTTGAGCTTTTGCCATAACCAACCTCCACACAAAAACTAAAAACTCCGTACTAAACTGTCAAATATCCGTTTGCACATTTCAACCAAATCTGAAACAAAAAGCTTCTTGTTTTCAATTGCCATTCTTCCCGTGATATATCCCGACAGTGTTCCGATCACATACCAATGCAGGATATTACAGATCTCCATAATCTTGTTTTGCGGCAGCTGCTGTTCTGTACCCAGGTCCAGCAAACGAGCCATATTCAATCCAACGCTTGCCGCCGCGGCTTCTGCTTCCGGAGAAATGATAAAGCTCAGTTTCTCGAAATAGTAGAAATTAATGCGGCCCGGGTTCTCGACAGCATATTCGATAAATGTTTGAAATGCTGAACTGATACAGTCGCCGCTGCTGATTTGAGCGGTTTTTTGCTGGATCTTCGTTTTATAATCCTCGCAAATTCTGATGAGAGCGGTATTGAGCAAATCATCTAAACAGGTGAAGTAATTATATATATTCGGTGCGGAACAACCGACCAATCGGGCAATCTCGCGCAGATTAACACCTGACACGCCGCCTTGATGATCGATCAATTCGATCGTTGTTTTCACGATTTGCTCTCTCGTCATATTAACAGGATTTTTCATGACAAAACCTCGATCGAATATTAACAGCGTTAATTAACACTGTTAACCAAATTATACCGTCGCCGGTCCAGAAAGTCAATAGCGATTTGTTATGACTGGCTCCATATGCTTTTTAAGCAGTATATTCATTATTCGATCTATATTTCAGGAGGTTGACCATGCGTAAATTTATTTTGGCGCTGGATCAGGGGACGACGAGCTCGCGGGCGATCATTTTCGATGAGGGGCAGAGCATCGTCTCCATGGCGCAAAAGGAGTTCCGGCAGCTTTTCCCGCGGGACGGCTGGGTGGAGCAGGACCCGATGGAAATTTACGCGTCGCAGTACGCCGTTATGATGGAGGCCGTCGCCAAAAGCAACGTAAGTGTCCGCGATATTGCCGCCATTGGCATCACGAACCAGCGGGAAACGACGATTGTCTGGGATAAAGCGACGGGGCTGCCCGTTTACAACGCCATTGTCTGGCAGTGCCGCCGGACATCGGATATCGTTGACGCGCTGATAAGGGACGGGCATGGGGACTATATCAGGGAAGCGACCGGGCTTGTACCGGACGCGTACTTTTCCGGTCCGAAGATTAAATGGATTCTCGACAATGCTGAAGGCGCAAGGGAAAAAGCCGAGCGCGGCCAGTTGCTCTTCGGGACAGTAGATTCGTGGCTCATCTGGAAGCTGACGAACGGCGCCGTCCATGCCACCGATTATACGAATGCCAGCCGGACGATGCTTTATAACATCCATACGCTTGAGTGGGATGAAAAGCTCCTCGGCCTGATGGGTATCCCCCGCTCCATGCTGCCGGAGGTGCGGGAATCCGCGGCCGTTTACGGCACGGTACCCATACAGGGGACCCATATTCCAATCGCCGGCGTCGCTGGGGACCAACAGGCCGCCCTTTTCGGGCAGACCTGCTTTGAAGCCGGAGAGACTAAAAATACCTACGGAACCGGCTGCTTTCTGCTGATGCATACCGGCGACAAGCCGGTGACGAGTCAAAACGGTCTTATCACAACGATTGCCGCCTGTCTTAACGGCAAAATCACGTACGCGCTGGAAGGCAGCGTCTTTACGGGCGGAGCCGTCGTCCAGTGGCTCAGGGACGAGATGCGGTTTTTCTCGGATAGCGGTGACTCGGAGTATTACGCCCGCAAGGTTTCCGATACGGCCGGCGTCTACCTCGTACCGGCCTTTAACGGCCTCGGCGCGCCTTACTGGGACATGTACGCCAGGGGCACTATCACCGGCATTACCCGGGGCACGAAACGCGAGCATATCATCCGGGCGGCGCTGGAATCGATCGCATACCAGTCCTGCGACCTGGTGCAGGCCATGGAGTTGGACACGGGCTGCCGCCTCAATGAGCTGAGTGTCGACGGCGGCGCCTCCCGGAACTCCTTCCTCATGCAGTTCCAGGCCGATCTTTTGGGAATACCGGTCCGCCGCCCGCGCGTATATGAGACGACGGCGCTTGGCGTTTGCTTTTTAGCAGGGCTTACATTGGGCATCTGGAGCGGTCCCGATGAGTTGAAGAAGCTCTGGCGCAGCGACGAGCATTATGACCCGACGATAGATGAGGCTGGCCGCAAAAGACTGATAGGGGGTTGGCATAAGGCCGTCGGGCACAGCCGCGGCTGGGCGAAGGATGTATGAACTGTCGAAACGGAGGCACCACCATTGAGAGGTATTGCATATTTGGCTTGTCACGTCTATAATGGTTGTTAAAAGGAGGTTCCGTTCATGCGCATTAAAATCTTGTCTGACAGCGTCTGTGACCTGACAAAGGAGCAGCTTGAAAAGTATAACATCGGGCTCGTCCCTTTGCCGATCATAAAAAACGAGATTATATACAAAGACGGCGTTGACATCATGCCGGAGGATATCTTCGAGCACG
>CAZJCH010000381.1:0-2935 GCA_964544005.1 uncultured Papillibacter sp. | reverse complement strand
ACTATTCCTGCCCGCCTTTCTTACCACTTTAGAGGCTCCCGGATTTGCTTTACATATGAAGGCGAATATTTTGATGCTTTGCATGATTGCCTTCTAAAGATCGCTTGATGCGAGTATTATATAAACGTTAATTAAACGTTAATGGAGGGTTGAGTCATGGGCAGAGGCGGCGGAGGCGGCGGAGGAGGAAGCCGTGGCGGCGGCGGTTCCTTCGGCGGCAGTCGGGGCGGGGGCGGCAGAAGCGGCGGTTCGTTCGGCGGCCGAGGCGGCGGTTCGTTCGGCGGTAGCGGAGGCTCTTTTGGGGGCGGTTCCATTGGAGGCCGCGGTTCAAACGGAAGCGGCGGTTCGATTGGCGGCAGTTTTCTGGGTGCTTTTATCGGCAGTAAAATGGGTAGCGGCTCCTCAGGCGGCAGTTCTAATAACAGACCTTCCGACAGCGGCAGTAATGGACGCGGCTGTGTCACCGCCGTCATTGTTATGGTGGTTATTGCGATAGTTATTGCCATAATAATTGCAGTCAGCTCGGGCAGCTCAGACGTTGCAAAATCAACGGTTGTGCGGGAGCCTTTGCCGAAGGGCTCTGTCAGTGAGACCGATTACTACAAAGACGAATTGGGATGGATTGAGAACGAAGCGGTACTCCTTTCCGGACTCAAGCATTTCTATGATAAAACAGGCGTACAGCCGTTTGTTTATATTACCGATACCGTTAATGGTTCGCATTATCCCGTATATAGCGATCTTGAGAATTATGCAAATAATCTTTACGACGAATTATTTGCTGACGAAGCGCATATTCTCCTCGTGTTTTTTGAATATACGCCGAGCGAGTATATGGACTATTATGTGACCGGGACACAGGCTAAGAGTGTAATCGATGCCGAGGCCGGTACAATTCTGCTCGACTATATTGACAAGAATTATTATGATTCCAATATGTCTGAAAGCGAATTTTTCAGCGCTGCCTTCAGTGATGCCGCCGACAGAATGATGAATGTGACAAAATCGCCCTGGATTATCGTGCTTGTGGTGCTTGGAATCATAGTTGTTGTTGTCGTCTTGTTTGCCTGGTGGAAGCACGCCAAAAAACAAAAAAACCTGGAGGCAGAGCAAACAGCACAAATACTCAACACACCGATTGAAAAATTCAGCGATAATGAAGTAGAAGATCTAAAAGAAAAATATGACAGCGATCATAAAGACAAAAGTATATAAGGAGGCAATATCATGGCAATACTTGAGAGATTTGGCGACATTATAAAAGCAAATATCAATTCAATAATCGATAAAATGGAAGATCCCTCGAAGATGATCGATCAATATCTTCGTGATATGATAGAAGATTTTGCCGAGGTTAAGCAAAGCACTGCCGGTGTCATGGCTGAAGAAACACGGACCAAGAGGCTGTTGGATGAGAATCAGGCCGAGGTTGCTAAATACACTGACTACGCGAAAAAAGCGCTGACGGCAGGGAACGAGAATGACGCCCGCACGTTTATCGCAAAAAAGCAGGAGTTGGAAAATGTCGGCGTTTCCCTGATGACCACCTATGCTTCGGCCCATGAGAATGCCGTCAAAATGCGACAGATGCATGACAAACTGGCGTCTGATATTGAGACGCTGAAATCACGTCGTGAGATGATCAAGGCAAAGGTTGCCGTCGCAAAAACTCAGGAAACGTTGAACGAGGCAGCAGCCTCCATAGGCACCGCGCAGGGGGCTATGAGCGCATTTAACCGCATGGAAGACAAGGCCAGCAAAATGCTCGACGAGGCAAATGCAATGGCAGAACTCAATATGGAGCCCGTTGACGAAGCAAAGGCACTGGAAGAAAAATATGCTGCAACAGGTTCGGCATCGGTTGATGACGAATTATCAAGACTTAAAAGTGAACTTGGTATGTAAATCCTAATAATGAATTAAGACGATTGGGCTATTGAGTTAGCAACCGCCCAGGCGGCGTTAAAATAATGAAGACCTATCAGGCATGATCAGACAGGGTATTGCATCGCGTGCAATACCCTGTAAATATTGGCTCAATGTCAGTAGCCGGGGTTGAGCAAAAGTAAAGAATATCCGGCAAGTGGTGGAAACTGCTTGCCGGATTTTTATCCAATCAAGCGAAGCGTGGAAGCTGCGCACTCCGAAAGATACTCTATTAAGGACTTTAAAAAAATTACTTCATACCCTTCACAGCTTGATTTTTTCGGCTGAACGATGCTATACTTATATAAGTTGTATTATTTGAAAGACAACGCGGGTGTTTTGAACACCTAGCATAACAGGGAAAAGAAATAGACATCCGGTGCAAATAAAGCCTTCCGGTATCGAACGTCTGCATACCGTAAGGCTTTTGAGTTTGCTTTGAGCTGCTGCAGCGGGTTATGCCCGAAGAATCAATGAAAAGAGATCCTGCCAATGGACAAGAAACAGCAAATATTTGAATCAATGCCGGTGCCGAAGGCTGTGGCAAGCCTGGCCGTACCGGCGATTCTCAGCCAACTGGTCACAACGATATATAACCTTGCCGATACGCTTTACCTTGGACAGACGGGAAATCCTTACATGGTCGCCGCGGTTTCTCTGTCGTTTGTTCTGTTCTTCATACTTAACGCCATCGGCAACCTTTTCGGTATCGGCGGCGGCAGCCTCATCTCGCGCATGATGGGGGCAAAGCAGCCGGAATACGCCAAGCGTGTCTGTTCATTTTCCTTATGGTCCGGCGCGATGCTGGCCGTCGTCTACATACTGCTTGTGCTTGTATTCATGGACCCGCTGCTCGTGCTGCTGGGTGCCAGTGATAATACAATCGGCTATGCCCGGGATTATGTGAACTGGGTGATCATCGTCGGCGGCCTGCCGATCATCTTCAGCATGCTCATGGGGCATTTTCTGCGCAGCGTGGGTTATGCCAAGGAATCGGGTATCGGTATTG
>CAZJCH010000380.1:0-2944 GCA_964544005.1 uncultured Papillibacter sp. | reverse complement strand
TTTTTCGGAGGAGACGGCACGTGAGCTGTTCGTGCCGTTTATGAGAGCGCTCACCGACCATATCCACTCCAAGGGCCGTTATGCGACGCTCCATTCCTGCGGGCATGGCGAGGATCGCGTCCGGTGCTTTGTCGACGGCGGATTTGACGGCTGGGACCCGCAGGTAATGAACGACACGGCAAAGCTCTGGAGCGAGGTGGGTGACAAAATCTGCATCTCCGTCGTGCCGGAGCCGTACGACCCGGCAGCTGTGAGCGAGGAGGAGCAGCGGCAGCGCGGGTTTGAGTACGCCGAGCGCTTTAGTAAACCGGGTAAAATGGCGCAGCTGGGCTTCTACGGCGGACCAATGCTGACACCGGCATTTACGGAAGGGGTTTACATAAAGTCAAGGGAGATATTTGGCAGGTAAGAAGGTCTGAAAATTCTAAAGCAGGGGGGCGACCACAAGTGATCGACCCTCTGCTTTTTAGAGACACTCTTGATTATTCTCCCGAAATAACCTATTCTTTGCTTAAGAGCCATATTATGTACCGGTCGTGTAAATTACGTACTATTGAAAGGCGGCTTAATAATGACAGCGGAAAATCAAAAACGATATGATGAAAAACTCAGGCGTATCAATGACGCCATCGCGCTGCGCGAACCGGATACGGTGCCGATCAAACCGCCCGCGGATCTGTTCCCCGTGTACAATGCGGGATACACCGTCGCGGAGGTCATTTATGACACGTCGCTCGATAAGATGCGGCACGCTATCGTCAAATATCTCAAGGATTTCGACCCGGATGCCGCGGCCGATACGGGCTTTATTTACGCGGGCGAAGGGCAGGGCATGGAGATGTCAAAGCCGAAGAACATGCGATGGGCGGGCATGCCCGGAAATATCCTCGACGACAATTCTTTGCAGCAGTACATAGAATTCCCAATTTTACTGGACGATGAGTTTGAGGAATTCTTTTCAGACCGCACGGGCTTCATGCTGCGCAAGGCGGCACCGCGCACCTCGGCGCTTTTGGAACCGCTGGCGATGCTGTCGGCGGCCGGGATATTCGGCAGCGCGCAGGCAGCAGCGGCGCAGTTTTCCGCGCCGGAGTTCAGGCAGATGGTGGAGACGCTGTGGAAGCTCAATGACTTTTATACCGAATACCGCGGGCGTTTATCGGAGCTGAACGCAGAAATTGAGCAGTTGGGTTACCCGCATTTGAGCGGCGGAATGGCGGGTGTACCGTTCGACGGCTACAGCGACTTCCTGCGCGGGACGCTCCTGTCCCTATCCGACCTCTATACAAATCCGGAGTATATTGAACGCTATATTGACGAGGAAATCGAGAAAACGCTTGCGATGCTCAAAGCCACGAAAGGCCAAAACGAGGGTAAGCACGTCTTTATGGCACTGCATAAGGGCATGGACGGTTTTATGAGCGACGCTCATTATCGCAAATATTACTGGAAGCACCTGCAGCAGATCATCCTCGCCATCATCGACAGCGGCAAAGTCCCGTATATCTACACGGAAGGCAAGTACAATTCACGCCTTGACTGCCTGTCCGAAGTACCTCCCGGAAAAGTATTCTATCACTTCGAGGATGTGGATATGGCTGTCGCCAAGAAGAAGCTCGGCGGCATCGCTTGTATCGCAGGAGGTTTCCCCGCGAGCCTTCTCGACTGGGGCAAGCCGGAGGAGGTCCGCGACGCAGTCAAGCGCCTTATGGACGACTGCGCCCCCGGTGGCGGCTTCATCTTCGAAACAAGCTGCGGACTCGGCAAATGCAAACGCGAAAACGTCGAGGCGATGTTTGAAATGGTCAGGGAATACGGGAAGTATTGAGGAAAAGCGGAGCCGGTAACCGCAAAGGCATCGGAGGCGGCAGAATGGAAAACTTCGAAATACGCGACGGGGTGGTCATCAGGCCTTATATGTCACAATCCGATATCGATTTTGTGATATCGGGCCAACTGGAGCTGTATGAGGCTGAATTCGGGTTTGATACGCCCGCGTGGGTGGCGTATGTCACGGACGGCGTCAATGAGCTGGTACGCAGATTCGATACGGAGAAGGATTGCCTGCTGATCCTTGAAAAAGACGGCGTTCCGGCGGGCAGCATCGCCATTACCCACGATGACATCGAGACGGCCAAGCTCCGATTCTTCTTCATAAAACATGGAGCGCGGGGTTTCGGCGCGGGAAGACGGCTCGTCGAAACGGTGGTCGGTTTTTGCAGAAAACGCGGCTATAAGCGTGTCTATCTGTGGACCTTCGATCAGTTGGATGCCGCCCGGCATCTCTATGGCGGCGCCGGCTTCAGAGTAACCGAAACACAGTTCAACGACGCATGGGGCGATACCGTGCTGCTGGAGGAGCGTTGGGAACTGGAGCTGGAGAGTCATCCATGAGCAGACCGAACGAAGCAACAGGCCGGTTTTCCCGAAAACAGACTTTTAAAAAGCATCCCAGCCAGCTTGAAGCGCAGCCGCAGTCGGTTTGATGCAGGCAGCAGAAACAGACAGCCCCGCCGGAGGCGGGGCTGCTTGCTTATTTAAGCTTTCAAATGCTTAATAGTCTTCCTCTTTAAAGCCGGAGGGTTTGGCGACGATGCGCTGTACGTCGATGGCGTAGTGGGAGACCATGTTCATCATCTCCGACGATTGTGCAGACATCTCCTGACTGGAGGCAGCAGCTTCCTGAGCTGTGGCCGTGTTGCTCTGCACCACCTGTGATACCTGTGTCAGACCTGTGTTGAGCTGCTCAATGGCTTCAACCTGCTGCTGGCAATCGCCGGCAATCTCCGATATGGAATCCACCGAGCGGATAATACCGGCCATTATGCTGCCCAGCGTCTTTTCCATATCCTCGCCGATTTTTAGACCGAATTTTGATTTGCTGATGCTGCCGCTTAAAAGATCACCAGTTTCCTTGGCTGCCTGCGAACTTTTGTCGGCAAGG
>CAZJCH010000379.1:1805-2953 GCA_964544005.1 uncultured Papillibacter sp. | reverse complement strand
ATGACGCGGCGCATGCTCTCTGGGATTAAGTCGTGCAGCTTCAGCGTTTCCAGATCGCGTCTTGAATACCCTGTCATTTTCAAGTATGAGTCATTGGCATACTTTATTCTGCCGTCTTCGTAAATGGCAATAAAACCGTCCTGTGTTGTTTCGAGTATCGCTTTCAAAAGCCTGTCACTGTCCAGATGAGACAGATCAAACCCTTCTTTATCAGCGTTATATATGATTTCAATTGGATCAGCGGCAGCGTGAATGTCGGCTTCAGAAGCCAGGTTGCCGGCAAGTCCCATGGTAGTTCCCTTATCTTCTTCCAAAGCGCAGACCTCCACAGCAAAATGATGTGATGTTAAAAAGCTCCGGTTCATTGTAGCTTTTGACGTTATTAAAGGACCATTTTTACGAATACACTGACGATTTCGGGATCGAACTGGGCGTCGGAGCAGCGGATGAGCTCCGTGATGGCTTCCTCTTTTGCTTTTATTTTCTGATACGGCCTTGATGCCGTCATCGCCTCGAAAGCATCAGCCACAGCAATGATTCTGGAGTACAAAGGAATACGCACTCCGCTCAGGCCTTCGGGGTAGCCTGTCCCGTCCCACCGCTCATGATGGTACAGCACATATTCGGCCAGCATCACATAATCGTCGACGGATTTCAGCATCTGATAGCCGATCTCCGGATGGCGCTTAATGATGTCGAATTCCTCCCGCGTCAGCTTGCCGGGCTTGTTGAGTATTTGCGGCGGGACCATTATTTTTCCGACATCATGCAGCGCCGCGGCATTTTTGACGATCCCGACCTCTTTCTTGTTGAGCTTCATCGCTTTGGCAATGGCTTCGCAATATTCAGAAACCTTTTCTGTATGGCGCTGCTCCTGCTCAAAATTTGTGTTGATGTGGTGGAGAACCATATTAATTGTCTGGCTTTTCATCGCTTTCCCGTATTTGAGCTTGTCTTTATACATCAGGTTGTCGGCAGTTGTCATGACCGCCTTGATATCCTGCTCGGGAAACATTTTTGTCGCGTAGCCGACTGCCAGCGACAGGATGATCGGATCCAGCTTCAGGTTGGAAGCGGCTGTTTTAATCCTTTCCTTAATACCTTCGGCCTGTTTTTCGTCCGTATGGGGGAGCAGGATACAGAACTCG
>CAZJCH010000379.1:0-1786 GCA_964544005.1 uncultured Papillibacter sp. | reverse complement strand
ACTTTTTTAAATATACCGGCGGCCTTGACGAGGAGCCGGTCGCCCGCTTCATGCCCGAAGGCGTCGTTCGTGAGCTTCAGGCCGTTCACGTCCACAACCATCAGGCTGAGCGGGATATTACGGCTTATATCCAGTCTTTTTATGGAATCCTCCATGTACCTGCGGTTATACAAACCGGTGAGGGCATCGTGATAACTTAAAAACTCGATCTCCTTTTGCTTGATCTTTTTTTCCGTATAATCGCGGATGACGATAACAGCGCCGGCGATGCTGCCCTTGCTGTCTTTTATAGGCGCGGCTCCGACCTCTACCGGTATCTCGCGGCCATCCTTTGAATGCAGCAGCAGCCCGTTGGACAGATCAACAATCGAACCGGCCACCATGGCCTTATCGAGATAGCTCTCATACGGTTTCCTTGTGTCTTCATGAATGAATCTCAAAACCGTATGCAGCGGCTGGCCTAACGCGTCGGATGCCGTCCATGCGGTGAGCTTCTCGGCTATCGGATTCATAACGGTGATCATGCCGAGGTTGTCGGCGGATATGACGCCGTCGCCGACGGACAGGAGCGTCGTTCTGAACTGCTCCTTTTCATTAAACAGCTGTTGCTTCATTTTCTTTTGCTCGGTGATGACCTCGGAATACAGAACAATGCCGCCGATATCGCCGTTGTTTTCAAACCATGGCCGGCATTCCCATAGCATCCACTGCTCCGTTTTGTCCGCGAGCACGGACAGATCCTCGCCGTAGACGACTTCGCCCTTCAGCACCCGCTGGTGCACATCCCGTATTTTTTGAGGCAGATTCGGGAAGACCTCGTAATGGTGTTTCCCGATAATATCCGCAGGTTCGACATGAAAAATCTCCGCGTACGGGCGGCTGATGTACATATAATTCATATTCTTGTCATGTATCGCAACAGCGCTTCTGTTATGTTCGATGATGTAGCGCATCAGATCGTGGGAATGCAGTATGGCTCTTTCCGCGTTTTTTCTGCCGGTTATGTCGCGGATAAAGCATATGTTGATCATAGGGTCGCCGCTGAAGCATGTCGCTGAGATTTCTGCGTTATATAGGCTGCCGTCCTTCCTCTTGTCGACCGTTTCAAAAAGAATGGTGCCTTTTTCCTTTACGGTATCCAGCCGTTTTTTTCTCTCGCCGGGGTTCGACTGGCTGAAATCCTTGATATTTAAGGTACACAGGTCTTCTTTTGTATAGCCCGTCATATTAAAATATGTCTCATTTGCGTAAATGAGCTGGCCATCTCCGTATGCCACAATGACGCCATCCTGCGTCGTTTCGAGTATTGCCTTTAAGAGCCGCTCATTGTCGAGTATCGATGCACCGTTAACCTGCTGGCTGTCCTTAACATTCTGTTTTTCCGGCCCGGCTGTTTGAAGCGCCTGATCCGCGAAAGCCAGATTTTGTATTAGATTGACGTACCTCAATTCGGCCTCATTCAAAGCGCACACCTCAGAACCTGATGGATTGAAATCAAATGTCAATTGCGAGTGGAGTGCTGGCAGCATTGAAGGAAAGCTCAACAGAAACAGACGAAATGATCCCTTATTAATACAGTATCGACAAAAACTATCAATTAGTTAACAAATATATGACATTTTTTTCACTTATTTCGCAAAAATGCAGGGAACTGCCACAACGTTCCCTGCTGAGATACAGCATTTTAATAGTATATCGCGCCGTTTACTTTTCCCGCCGCCGCCTCACCCTTTAAGACTTCGATGAGCTTCAGCCCGAAGTCAATGGCCGCACCCGGTGCCTGGCC
>CAZJCH010000378.1:0-2984 GCA_964544005.1 uncultured Papillibacter sp. | reverse complement strand
ATGACGCCGTGGAATTTTGGTTTATACTCTTCCATCTCTTCTTTTTCTTCCCGTCCAGTAACTGCGGCATAGATGTTGTGGGCGATCGTATCAGCACTCTGCTCGCAATTTTCGACCATTTGCGGGACGGGGTTTTTCTCGCCTTCAGGTATATAGAAGATATTATCTCCGGCGATATAGACATTCGCATCATCAACGCTTCTTAAATAACTGTCTGCAGTAAGCCTTCCTCTTCCCTTGGCAGATATCAGTTCGCCAGCCTGCTGTGTGATGGCCGCGCCTTCAATACCGGCAACCCATATCACAGTCCCGGCGACATCGCGGGTTCTCGCTCCGTCCTTTTGCGTGTCGATATAGCCGTCTCCGATTTCCACGACTTTTGTATTCAGCCGGACGGTGACCCCCATTTTTTCGAGACGGCGCTTTATCTTGTCTGACAGCTTCTCCGGCAGATTCGGGACGACTCTGGGCAGGAAATCAACATTTGTGATTGATACGAATTTTCTCTCAACCTCAAAAAAATCGCAGAGTATCGGTACGTATTCAGCGAGCTCACCCGCCATTTCAACACCGGTGAACCCAGCGCCCACGACAAAAAAGGTTAAAAGCCTCCGCTTTTCCTTTTCGTCGGACTCGGAGGACGCCTGCCGGAAGCAATTCTGTATCCGTTCTCTGAGGCGTATGGCGTCGTCATAGGACCATAACGGATAGGTATGCTCTTCAGCGCCGGGAATTTCGAAATACGTCGGACGGGAGCCTGCAGCGATGACAAGGTAATCATAATCGTAGCAGCCTTTTCTGCAGTGAATCTTTTTCGTCTTCAAATCGAAGGATTCGGCTGTGTCGTGGATGAAATGGATGCGTCTTCCCGCGAAGACCTTTCTGTAGCTGATCCGTATGCTGACCTCATCAACGCGGCCTGCCGCCACTTCATGCAGCTCCGTCAGCATCGTATGGTATGGTTTTCTATCAATGACCGAAATAGATATATCCTGTTGGTTTCTAAGTTTTTTCTCAAGTTTCTTTGCCGTCAGCACACCAGAATAACCTGCTCCGACAATAATGATTTTTTTCATAGAATAGGGACCCCTGCTTGTTTTCGATTTCAGACTGATTCTATTTAGTATATTTGAATTATTTTAACTAAATATACCTGATGCGGCTCAGTATTTAATTGTCGTGACGGAGAAAAATAAAAAAGTGAAATCGGAGGGATTTAAATGTCTATCAAGATTGGAATTAATGGGTTCGGCCGAATCGGAAGGCTTGTCATGAGAGCCGGCGTCGAACGCGGTGATATAGAGTTTACAGCCGTCAACGATCCGTTTATCGACAGCGATTACATGGTTTATATGCTCAGGTATGATTCGGCGCACGGGCATTTCAAAGGACATGCCGAGTCTAAAAACGGTCATTTATACGTCAACGGGAAAAAAGCGGCCGTATACGCCGAAAAAGACCCGGCAAATATACCGTGGGACGCGGCAGGCGCCGAATATATCGTCGAGTCGACAGGCGTATTTACACGGTCAGGAGCCGCTGAACCCCATATCAAGGGAATCGCCAAAAAGGTCGTTATCACCGGGCCGTCCGTTGATGCGCCGATGTTTGTCATGGGCGTCAATCACGAGAAATACACGAGCGACATGAATATTGTATCAAACGCCTCGTGTACGACAAACTGCTTGGCACCTCTGGCTAAAGTCATAAACGACAAATTCGGCATTTCCGAGGCACTGATGACAACAATACACGCAGCGACAGCGACCCAGAAAACAGTCGACGGGCCGTCAAAAAAAGACTGGCGGGCAGGGCGCTCCGTCATCGGCAACGTCATTCCCGCATCGACAGGAGCGGCGAAAGCCGTGGGAAAGGTCATCCCTGAGCTCAACGGAAAGCTCACGGGTATCTCTATGCGCGTACCAATCATTGACGTCTCCGCCGTCGATCTGACGGCGCGGCTCAGTTCACCTTGCAGTTATCAGGATATCTGCGATGAAATAAAGAGAGCATCATTAGGCGCGTACGAGGGCATCATCAAGTATGTGGACGAGGATGTGGTCTCCACCGACTTCATCGGCGATACGCACACCTGTATCTTCGACGCGCACGCCGGCTTATCTCTGAACGACAAGTTCGTAAAGCTCATCGCCTGGTATGACAATGAAATCGGATATTCAAACAAGGTGCTCGATTTGATTCAGCATATGAATGTGACTGACGTACAGCATGAAAGGCATAAGCAAAAAGCAGGAATGTTTTCTCAATAAGAATAAGCATTACTCTGAAAAAGGCGTAACGGCGGACAGAAAAAACTGTCCGCCGTATTCCTGTGCGTTGTCGTATAAAAGTCTCAGGCGATATCTGCCTTTGGTTTGACAATGATGTCAGCGAGCTCCTGCGTTGTCAGTCCGGATTCCTTTAAAAGCTTATTCAGATTCCTCAGTTCGGATTGCTCCTGTTCCTCCTGGAGAGCAGATAACTGCAGCTTTAATGATTTAATGATAGCCTCGTGTTTGGCTATCTGCGCATTTACTATCGCCAGTTCTTCTGCCAGGTTTCTTTCACGTTTGACTCCGCGCGGCATAATCATACCTCCTTAATTATGTAAGAAAGTATACCGCATCGATTCGTAATTTGCTGTCGAATGCTTGGACCTGATTTGCTTTTTGTGACTATTCTTTTTCAACCTTTTATAAGTCTACCATGAAACTGTATCCGTGCTTTTCAAACCCCAGCGACTCATAAAACCGATGTGCTTGTATTCTCTTTTTATTGCTTAATAATGCCACTTTATAAAAGTAGCGCGGAGTATCGTTTGATTCTCCGCGCTTACAATATGTGTGATTAAACTTAAGCTGGTTTCGGCGCGTTCTCGAATTCATCCATAACGGCTTTGAAGTCATTGATAACCACCTGGATAAACATGTCGACGACCTGTTTGTCGAACTGGGTTCCCGAACACTTGATAAGCTGATCCTTGG
>CAZJCH010000377.1:0-2993 GCA_964544005.1 uncultured Papillibacter sp. | reverse complement strand
AAAACGGTGTCGTCAAGGGGATGCAAATCAAGCGCTGCACCCATGTCTTCGATGAAAAAGGCGCCTTTAATCCGGCGTACGACGAGTGTGAGATAAAGGTCATCGAAGCTGAAAACATCATGCTGGCCACCGGTCAGAAGGTTGACCTCTCCTACTTCGGCGAGAAATACGAGATTCAGCTCTTCCGCGGTTATCTCGATGTCGATAATGAGTCGGCCATGACCTCGCGCAAGGGTATCTTCGGCGCCGGCGATGCCGTCAAGCCCGGTCTTGCCATCGCCGCGATCGCAACAGGCCGTAAAGCCGCTATCGGTATGAATACCTTCCTCGGAGTTCCGAACGATACCGTTATAAAAGAGCAGGCCCCGCTGTGCTTTGACACTGAGGGCGTCAAGGTCAAAGAGCCGCTGACGCTCCGCGAGCTCAGCATTGAAAACCGCCGGATTGATGTGGAGGATTCAATATCCGCCTCCATGGAAGACGCCGCCCGTGAAACGCTCCGCTGCATGAACTGCGGCTGCCATGCCGTCCACCCGTCGGACGTCGCGCCCGCTCTCATCGCCCTTGGCGCAAAAATCGTCACGAGCTGCCGGACGATCGAAGCCGATGACTTCTTTGCCGCAAAGATCTCATGCAACACAGTGCTTGACAAGGACGAGATCATTACGGAAATACAGATCCCTGCTCCGCCGGCGGGCAGCAAGAGCGTTTTCATGAAGTTTGCCTTCCGCAAGTCCATCGACTTCCCCGTCGTCAACGTCGCCGCCCTCGTCGGCACCGACAAGCCGCGCATATGCCTGAACGCCGTCGCGCCGAAGCCTATCAGGGCCAGGAAAGCGGAAGCGCTCCTCGCGGGCAAAAAGCTCGACGAGAACCTCGCCGCCGCCGCCGGAGAAGCCGCCGTCGCCGACGCCCTTCCCCTCACAGCGACAAAGTATAAGGTGCAGATCGCCAAAACGATTGTGAAACGTGCACTGCTGTCAACAATAGAATAAACTTCAAACGAGGTAATTCCCCGTGCCGTAACAATAGGCTCGGGGAATTATCCTATCATGCAATATCTGATAATTAACCAAAGAATCTATTTTCGCCGTAGGGACGACCATCGGTCGTCCTCCCCTCTCGGCGTAAATGCAACTTCCCGTGATACGGAGAGGACGACCATTGGTCGTCCCTACACGAAACCATATAGGTTAATCATCTTCAGAGGTGGTGTGTTTATGGAATCACCAAGACGCAAAATGATACGTCTCGTCGATTATGATTACAGCACCAGCGGCGCTTACTTCATTACCATTTGTACTAAAAACAGACAGAATCTGTTTTGGGATTTCGCCGTAGGGACGACCATTGGTCGTCTTCCCCTTTCGGTGTATGGCAGTATCGTAGAATCGGCTTTAACTAATGTGGGTGTATATTATCCTACTGCCAGTATACCAAACTATGTAATAATGCCAAATCACATTCACTTAATTATACTGTTGGCTGGAGACGATGGACGACCATTGGTCGTCCCTACGATAGGCCGTATTATTGCGCAGATGAAAGGATATGTTTCCAAGCAAGTCGGATATCCGTTATGGCAGTCTCGGTTTTATGAGCATATCATCCGCAATGAACAAGATTATCTTGATGTCTGGCAGTACATAGACGCTAATCCTGCGAAATGGCTCGAGGACGAATACTACACATAATAAATGCAGGAAACGCGGGTGATCAGCCTGCGTTTCCTGCATGGATTTGAAAGGGAAAGTCAAAGACTTAATTGCTCATCAAAAATGACAGTATCGCAATACGCCGGTGCTTTTTCCCTTGTTCCCTATTGCTTTGAGTCTATGCCGTACATATAGTAGGCCAGATCGACGACCTTACTCGAGTAGCCAATCTCATTGTCGTACCAGGCAACGAGCTTGACAAATTTATCGTTGAGAGAAATGCTGGCCTTTTGATCGAAGATACATGTATTCGTATCGTCAAGGAAATCTGTCGATACGGCGTCAAAGTCGATGTATTCGACAATGCCCTTCATTTCGTTTTCAGACGCTCTTTTAATCTCGGTGCAAATTTCTTCGAATATGGCCGGTTTTATAAGCCGGGCTGTCATATCGACGACGGAGACGTCGGATGTGGGGACGCGCATGGAAACGCCTGTCAGCTTGCCCTTGAGCTCTGGGATGACGAGACCTACTGCTTTCGCGGCGCCTGTCGATGACGGGATGATATTGTTCAGGATCGTTCTTCCCGCGCGCCAATCCTTGGCGGACGGACCGTCGACCGTCTTCTGGGTCGCCGTGGTGGCGTGGATCGTCGTCATCAGGCCTTCCTCAATGCCGAATTTGTTATGTATGATCTTTGCCAGCGGCGCCAGGCAGTTTGTCGTGCAGGAGGCATTCGAGACGATTGTCATATCCGGCTTATATTCGGTGTTGTTGACACCCATGACAAACGTCGGCACGTCGCCGGACGCAGGCGCCGAGATAATGACTTTTTTCGCGCCGGCGGCGAGATGCTTTGAGGCGCCGTCCCTGCTTGTGAAGACGCCGGTTGATTCCACGACATAATCCGCGCCGGCTTTACCCCAGGGGATATTCGCCGGGTCCTTTTCGGAAGTCACAAGTATTTTCTGGCCGTTTACGACAAGACAGCCGTCCTCTTTCCCGATCGTCCCCTGAAACCGGCCGTGTACCGAATCGTACTTCAGCATATAAATCATGTAATCGAGATCAATAAACGGGTCATTGATACAGACAAACTGGATATCATCGCGGTAAATGCCCTGTCGCAGGACAAGCCTGCCGATTCTGCCGAAACCGTTGATGCCTACTTTCATTGCCATACTCATTCTCCCCCGGTTTGTTTCAATCTTTCCAAACGTATCATACGTTTGTGATAATATTGTAATACAGATTTTACTATTTGTAAATACTAAATAAAATTCGTTCAGAAATCGGTACGAACAGCTGCGTTCCTTGCTATTTCCGCTATTTATGCTA
>CAZJCH010000376.1:0-2998 GCA_964544005.1 uncultured Papillibacter sp. | reverse complement strand
AGCATTTCAATGCGTGTGAACTCTCGGTTCGCGCTTTGAGGGTGCGGCTCAATGTTCAAATCCGAAAGCTTCTCAAGAATGATATCCAGTGTCATCGCCGTCACCGCCATGAGTATTATTTTGAATTACTCTACGAATAATACCACACTTTGAGAAATATTACAATAAAGTAGCGTGTTTGTTTGTATATATATAAATCATTCAAGATATTTTGTATGATTTAAAAATTGGCAAGTGGCGAATACTACAAAATTAACAAATTTAGAAATTATCTTAAAAAATTTGATTATTATGAAAAATAGACAACATGCGGGCTGCTGAAATATAATTTATTTGTTTAAAAGATATATTATTGGGGGCTTGAGTGATTGTGTGATAACCGTCGATTATTTCAGCGACATGATCGCCGCTCTTTACAATGTGTTCAAATAGACCGTTGGATTTAATGACGAGGAAAACATGACTGCAGCTGATATTAGTTGCCAGCTTAATTCATATAGGAGAAATGAGACAGATGTTGAATCCCAAACAGAACCTTTTGGAAACAATTAAACCGGACGGCAAACCTGAAAGACTTGTTAAGCAATTTGAAGGCACTGTTTTTATTCCGGGAGACCCGGTGGGTAATTATGTCCGCGGTAATCGATACGAAGGAATGCCCCCACATAACGATCGCTGGGGTACACAGATCATCTGGCCCAGCGGCGTCGTAGCCGCCATGCCTCATGTGACGAACGAGACAAAAGTCGTCCGCAATATAACCAGCTGGCGTGACTTCACAAAGGTGCCGGATCTCGTCGCCAACTGCTCGGATCAGCAGCTTTGGATTCCGTATTTGGAACGCATGAAAGCGGTCGACAGAGAAAACAATCTCGTCATGGCCTTCGCGCCGACAGGCCTCTTCGAAAGGCTGCATTTTCTGATGGGCTTCGAGGATATGTTTATCAATTTTCTTACGGAAGAAGAAGCGATGGCGGATCTATGTGCCGCAATCGGTGAATACCGTTACAACGGCATGAAGCTGATGGCGGATATCGCCAAACCTGATATGATACTCTCGCACGACGACTGGGGCAGCAAGACCAATCTGTTTATCAATCCCGATACTTGGCGCGAATTCATCAAACCAAATTACATAAAAGCGTACGGCTACCTTAAGGAGAAGAACATCCTCATCATGCACCACGCCGACTCGTTTCTTGAACAGATCATCGAGGATATGGTCGATCTGGGCATTGACATCTGGCAGGGGGCGCTTCCGCAGAATAACCTCAAAGCGATACAGATGCAGCTGCAGGGCCGCATGACAATCATGGGCGGCCTGGAATCGTCTATAGTCGACCGTGAAGACAGCACAGAGGGAGAGATCCGCGCCCATGTCAGACAGGTGTGCCAGGAGCTCGCGCCCGGCGGGCATTTCATTCCCTGCATTACCTACGGCGGTCCCGGCTCGATCTATCCGCAGTGCGATAAATACGTTGACGACGAGATCGACCGATACAACAAAGCAGTATTCGGGCTCGGCGTTTAGTTCCGGGTTTATCAACGACGAAACCGATAAATACAACGTGAGCAGTTGTATTTATCGTTTCAAAATAAAAACGAGGTAAGAGAAAGGAATTTTACAATGAAAAAAGTATTAGCGATTTTGTTGGCAATTCTCATGACCTTGGGACTTTTCGCCTGCGGAAAAACAGCAGGCTCCGGCCCGACTGCCAGCGCTTCTCCCAGCGCCTCAACCAGTACACCGTCCGCCAAACCGTCCGCGGAACCGTCCGTCGAACCGTCCGGTGAAGAACCCGCTGCAACACCAGGAGACATCTCAGATGGCGAAAACGATTTAGGTTACTTCAGCTCCGGCGTAGATCCGTTCTCAAGAGAAAAGTACAAAATCGTCTGGTTGTATCCGAGAACAATGGCACTGATGCAGAACATTACTGACGTCCTCACCGCGTGGGGCGAGAAGCTCAACTACGAACTGATCGCTTCAACAGGCGACGGTGACATCGATATGTATATCCAGCAAATGGAGTTGTATGCAAATCAGGGAGTCGACGGCTTCCTGCTCAACTTTGACGTCAACTCAAGATTCCGTATAAAAGAAGTTGCGGATGATATAGGTATACCCTATATGTCGGTGCTCAACTCCGTCAGAAGCGAAGAAGGCAGCTGCATCATTCCCTGTGTGACACTGGACGGCTATCAGCTGGGCCTTGTTATGATGGATTGGATGTATGAAAATCAAGAGACTTACTGGGGCGCAACACCCGACGCGTCCGAGGTTGGATACATTGGCATCACATGGTCGCAGAACAAGGACTTAGATGACCGTTACGTTGCATCTGCAGCGAGATTCCTGGAATTATATCCGGGCAACGACGCTAACGTATTCGTCGGCGACGGCGTTGTCGGCAAGATGGACGCACAAACAGGCTCCGATTTGACGGCGCCGATTATTTCGGGTAATCCCAATATCAAGTACTGGTACATAGTCGGCGTGCTTGAGCAGTATGCCCAAGGCGCCGCCCTTGCAGCAGAGGATCTCGGCGTGGGTAAAAATGCAATGGCCACAACGGTCAACAGCGACGTTCTGACCGGAATGTGGGATACCGGATATGACGGATGCTTTGTATCCTGCGTCGCGGTTTCGCCCGCCATGTATGCAGCGCCTTCAATTTCGGCGCTTCTCGCTATTATCGAAGGTAAGGCGACTTTCGAGACCCTTTGGACCTCCCGACGGGCCCCCGGCGACGAATGTACTGTCTACAACATGGATACACAGGTCGTGACAAAGGAAACATACAAGGCGTACTTTGAAGGGATACAGACAATCATTGACAACACACAATGGTAATAGAAGCAAACAAGGCACTGATATTCCTATAGAGTTGTAAATGATTCCGCCAAATGCTGAAAAATTGCGTAGTGGTGCATGCCTCATTTACATGCATCACTACGCAAAATCCAATATGCAAAACATGGGGATTAATACGGGAGT